>CAYUNR010000044.1:0-12803 GCA_964446295.1 uncultured Candidatus Finniella sp.
TTCGCTGTCCCTAGTTTTTTGTTTGCTTTATTTTTGATTGTGCTTTTTGCTGGCGGTAGCTTTTTTCAATTTTTCCCATTGCGAGGGTTATTTTCAGATCATTGGTCTGATTTGAGTCTTATAGGGAAAATTACTGATTATTTTTGGCATTTATTTTTACCCTTATTGGCCATGGTAATATCTGGATTTGCAAAACTAACCCTGCTTACTAAAAATTCATTCCTCGAGGAAATAAATAAGCAATACGTAACAACAGCACGCGCAAAAGGTTTAGAAGAAAATAAAATTTTATATGGGCATATTTTCCGCAACGCAATGCTAATAGTAATTGCCGGTTTTCCTGCAGCGTTCGTGCATATTTTATTTACATCCAGTCTTTTGATTGAGGTATTGTTTTCTTTAGATGGACTAGGATTACTTGGCTTTGAAGCAGCGCTAAGTCGTGATTATCCGGTTATGTTTGGATGCCTTTATATGTTCACATTATTGGGTATGTTTTTGCACCTTATTGGTGACATAATGTACATGATTGTTGATCGAAGAATTGATTTAAATGCAAGCCGTGAATTACAAACTCAATAATTTTTTAAAAGTATTATGGTTCTTTTTAGTAAGCATTCCCTTAGCTGCTATGGTAGCTTCTGGCACTGTTAAAGAGCATGTGTTGCTAGCTTATAATTCATCTCATCATGAAGCTGCAGCACTAATTACAGATCGAAATTTAGGATTCACTCAGTCTGGTGTTTTGGTCCGCAATAATATTGTTATAACTGCAGCGCATGGCATGCAACTGCTGCTAAATGCAAAATACCCAATGAAAGATTTGGGCGCTTATGTGCTGATCACTCCTAAGCAACTTACAGTAACTCTTAGCACCAGCCCCAATCATGAAATAACACATAATGTTGAATATGTACTTTTAGATAGTCGGTATATTCGCTTTGAATCAGGGGATCAGCATAAATTTGATATAGCAATTTTAAAACTATCTGAACCAGTTCAGGACATAACACCCATTAATATTGAAGAAGAACTTGTGTTAGAGCCAGATGTACCCATGCTTGTAATGACTTGGGGCAATGCTGATATTCCTTCACAAAAATTAAAACGTGGGTTTTATTTATATGAATGGAGCCTTTTCTTTCCTAATGTGGACGAAGATGCTTTGGCTAATTTTAGAACTGTAATGTTAAGTTCCATTTTCTTTGATCCAGCAAATGAATTGCCAAAAGAAAAACCTGGAATCAATGAGTCCGAAAGTAAGCAGCGTCGTTATTTTGCTTTAAAAAGCTGGATGAATGACAAGCGTCCTTATGGATTAGCGCTGCCTGGAACAAGTGGCGCCCCTGTCTTTGTTGAAACAAAAATTTTGGGAATAAAACGCATTCACTTTTTTGGATTAGTAATGGGATATGCGACTTTGGGTGAAGAAATGGTTCTAATATCAAAAAACAATGAAGATTTCGCAAAAAATCCAAGCAATGCATACAACAAATACCAAACAATTATTACAACCCCCTTTCGCCTGAATATGCAGCCAAGAGCTAATACTAGTGAACAAAAGCACTTTGCGATTGACAAGCGATATTTAAAAATGATCGATGGTCTTTCGAGTGGCGCTATAAGTTAATGAGCATTGTTGCTGGTATTGTTGTCTTTTCATGCACTTGGTGGTTAGTATTTTTCATGCTTGTATCTAGAGGACTGGAAGTTGATGCAAACCCTATGATTGGCACTCCCAAAGGCGCTCCAAAAATATTTTCCTTTAAACAACGTTTTTGGAAAATCACAAAAATAACAAGTGTAATTTATATTGTCCTAGACCTATTACTGCGTCATGATTGCCTGCTATGGATATTGAATTAAAATCGGGACTGTACATTGTCCCCACCCCAATTGGAAATCTTAAAGATATAACTTTAAGAGCACTTGAATATTTAAAAGCTTGTGATGTTATTTACTGCGAGGATACGCGCGTAACAAGTAAATTACTGCAGACTTATGGCATTAAGAATCCTTTATTAACGTATCATGAGCATAATGCTGAAAAAGCTCGTGAACAGATTATCGAAAAGCTTATTCAAGGCGGCAAGGTTTGTCTTGTCAGCGACGCAGGAATGCCGCTTATTTCAGATCCTGGCTATAAACTCATTCATGAAATTCAAGCAAAAAAGCTTTACTACACAGCATTACCTGGTGCTTGCGCGGTTATTTCAGGTTTATGTTTATCGGGCATGCCAACAAACCAATTTTTCTTTGCTGGATTTTTCGAATCAAAGGCAGCTAAAAAATTACAAACTATTCCGGGTACTTTGATTTTTTATGAATCTGCTAGAAGGCTTTTAAAAACTTTAGCATCTATGGCAACCACGTTTGATGACAGACAAGTAGCGGTTGTCCGTGAAATTTCAAAAATCTATGAAGAGTCAGTTTTTGGAACATTTAACGAAGTCATTGAAACGTTTTCAAAACGCAGCTCAATAAAAGGTGAAATTGTTATTGTATTAAGCCCTCCTTCTGAAAAAGAAGCGTCACTAGATAACATCAATGAACAAATCACTAATCTTATAAAAACTCATTCTATTAAAGACATTGCTGGCATTGTAAGCGCTACCCATGGAATTCCTAAAAAACAAGCCTACGACTTGGCGTTGGAGATAAAAAAACACTAGGATGAACGATTGATTTTTAAACATTTTTGATAATGGTTCCATTAACTCCCCTTAGCTTTGTATTGCATACTCTAAAGCCTTTTAAGATGGGCTGCCTTTAGTATTGGGACTAAAAAAACAAGCCTTGGCGCTTCTTCAAAAAAATGCCTAAACTAATTCATGCGCACATACCTTTTTCAGGCTCTCAATACACAAGGGCAAAAAGTTCGAGGAACTATTCCTGCAAATAGTCGTGAGCAGGCATTACAAAGTTTAAAATTAAAACGTCTGCAACCTATTACCTTGCAAACCCAACGATTTTCTTGGCTGTATAAAAATAGCTCAAATACTTGGACCATTGAATGGGCTAAAGATATGGGATTTTTTCTAAAGCAAGGGCTGTCGTTATTAGAAAGTTTACAAACTAGTAAACTTCGTCTAAATCAACGGCAAAAACAGCTTATTGATATATTACTAGAAGGACTGTACGCAGGAGCAACCCTTTCTCAAATTCTAGCAGATCACCCGCTGTTTCCTAAGATTTTTATCGGACTGTTGAGCGTTTCTGAAGTTACAGGACAATATGCCCAGGCTTTTGAAGATTACGCATTGCTCAGACAAGAAGAGGCTGATTTTTTCAAGCAATTACGAACAAGCCTTCAGTATCCACTTGTTTTAACTATTATTATATTAGGAATGGTTATAGGTTTTAGTGAATTTCTTCTTCCTGTAGCTTTAGAGTTTTTTAGAAATAATAATTTTGAGCAGCACCTAGCGACAACATTATTTATTCACTTCGCAGAAGCTTTGAAAAATATCTTTAATGTGTTTACAAATGTCCCTGTCGTGCTTGCAATATTTGCAGCTTTATATTTAGGTTCAAAAATTACAAAACTAAAAACTGCATACTCGTGGCTTTCTCTTAAATGGCCAATATTTGGATCAATTTACCTTGAGACCTTGCAAAGTTTTTATTTAAAAAGTTTTTCAACATTATTACAACGAGGACACCATGTAGTTCAAGCAGCGCACTATAGCGCTGATATTTTACAAAACGCACATCTAAAGAATCAAGCACATAAAATCGAGCACTCCATTAGAAATGAAGGGAATGTAAGCCTCTCGCTCTCAAAGTTTTTAAATCTTCCCAAGCCTTTAGCTGATCTACTATTAATTGGAGAAAAAAACATCTCAGATAGCCATATATAGTGACATATGCGCACAAACTCTAAAAAATCATTGCCAACACAAACTCAAAAAAATATTAGCCTGGACGGGGCCAATTTTGGTATCTATCATGGGTATAGTAATGATATGGATGGTTGTTGCCATTGTCGTACCGCTCTATGATCAAATTGCCAGAATGGATTAAAAAAACTGAAGCCACACCTAATATTTCAGTAAGCATTTATAATGAAAACAGTACTTTTGATGAAGTGAAATTTTACTTTAAAGCTATTTGGAATCGTGTTGCTAATTGGAAAAATTATCCTAGAGACTACATAAATATATGTGAATCTCAAGGTATGTTTATTCTTTATCATTTTAAAAATGGTTTACTAATTCACACACAAAATATTTCAGTTTCAGATTATGAATGGAGAGAATACGCTTCGCAATATTCAGGCTCGCCGATTTACTTTATTATTCAAGGACACGACTGTGAATTTCGCAGTCTACCTACAAACCAAATACGTATATGGGATAGATTTTTTCTTTTCAATCAAATAAGAACAAATGAATTTTGCGCAGAGGATTTGGTTAATCATTATCAACCAAAACAACCAACAGAAAAAGTTGATGTCTTTGTTTCAATTAGGAGCAATGAACAATTAAAACAGATGTTCAAAGCTTTATCATCAATGCGAAATCCCGTTGGAGGGGTTCTTTCATGGGACATTGAGCAAAGCTTAGCTATGAAAAAACAGGTAAGTATTTCTCGTTCGTTGAGAGCATGGACAGCAATATTAGTACCCGTTGATAGCAACACCTCTACACTTTTGATAATGCATCAAGATAAGTTTTTATTGCAGCGTGTTATTTCTACTAAAAACATAGGAGATTTAGAGAAAGAATTGCGCTCAACTCTACGATTTTTACAAAGACAAGGCTATAAAGAAGGGCAAGCTGTATCTATTTTATCATTAGAAAGCAATGCGGTCATCAATGAGTTTTCCAATGCTGAACTTGAACTGATCCCAGTCTCAAAAAGACTTTTGGAAAAAGAAGCGTACAGACCAATAAAACCATTCTTAAATTTTGTCCCGAAATCATTAAGCCAAGCACATCTGGCACATGTGTTACCACGATTAGCTATCAAATTTTTAATTCCTATTAGCATGATATTGGTAATTCTTTGGGCTACAGTTCAAATAAAATCATTTTTTCAAGATTATGAGTACAAATGGTTAGGAATAAAATATGAAAAAATTCACAAAAGAACTGTAGGGAAATTTGCTGAACAAGTGCATCATAGCAACCTATTCATGAACTACATTGATAGTAGCAAACGAAATCCCTCCGTCTTCATTAATAATGTAAATAAAATGCTCAGAGGGAAAACACAAGCATTAGATATAACCTGGAATCAAACTGAACGAGGAACAGAATTACGATTGAGGCTCCCCAACGCGGCAAAAAAAAATCAAGATCTTAAAAAATACATAAATCAAAATTACGAACGAATTTTGGGTGATGTGGTTCTTTCTTGGGATGAGAATGGAAACGACACCATTCTTCTTATTCAACAGCAGGTAGGTCAGCATGGTAATTAATTGGCAATTATGGAATAAGCCAGAAACAGGGGGAATTGTTGGATCTCTTGTTTTTCTGCTAGGGTTTTGTTTTTTTACCCTTGTAACAACAGTATCTCATTACAATTTAACACAAGAAGAAATTGCATTAACCTCTTCAAAAATGAATTCTCTTGTCACTAAGATTGAAGCCGTTGAGACTTATGAAAAGCTTGGCCACCAAGAAGCTCAGAAATTTGGCACATTCAAACGTAAAAAATGGATATTGCCATTAACACAAGATCGATTTAATCAATCACTTTACACGCTGCAGAAACAAGCTAATGTGGAATTTTTATTTATACAACCCAAGCCTTTAAGTGATCCTAAAAATATTACAAAGGCAGAAGTTTCCTTAAATCTACAAGTCTTGCGTGATCAAAGCTTTTTTAATTTTTTGCAAAAACTTGAAACGGAACTTCCTGGTATCGTAAAGATCAAAAAGTTTGAGCTGAAACGTACTCGAGAATTAAACTCTCAACTTGCACAAAAAGTTAGCGAAGGAGAAAAAGTTAGTCTTTTTGAGGGCACTATTGAAATAGAAGTGGAATACAAGCAGTTTTCCGAAAAATCCTCTCTTTCAAGTAAGTAGTTTATTTTGTTCAGGGTATTGATTTTCTTTACGCTACTATTGGTTGTGATTCATTGGGCAACACCTTCTCTCTGCGCTTCATTAATGATGTCATCAGACGAAGTGAATATTTTAGATAGCATTAATCCAGTTGAAGAAATTGATTCTTTTTTTGAAGCCACAGAAATTCCAAAATTAACCCCCTCGATAATAGAGGATGTTTTATTTTTAAGTGCCATTTTGTACATTAATCAGTCTCACTGGACTGTATGGATCAATGAAAAGACCTATACAGCAGAAGATGCAGAAAATGAAACATTAAAAATAACAAAAGTTACCAATCATAATATTGAGTTTGAACTCAAAGATATGACCAAGAAAATCATAAAACTTAGTGTTAACAAAAGCCTTGTGGTAGTAGGGCACCGTATTATTGATGGAGATGCCAGGGTAAAATCTAAACCTGTTTTGCTTTAATAATGCCTTTGTACACCTGAAGGTGCCCCTCGATAAGCTTTTCAATATTGTAAAAAGATATGGCTCTTGACCTGTTAGCAATACCAATTTCTTGTGCTTTTTCAGCATTCAATTCCACCGCAATGTCAATTTTTTGAGTCAGACTTTCTACTATATTATGACTAAATACCCAATCAGAATTACTCAGCACTTCACTTGAGGCTCCAAGATCATTCACGATAACAACTTTGCTCATGCTCATGGCCTCAACTGTGACTCGACCAAAAGCCTCAGGTTTAGTTGTAGGTATGACAACCACATCTGCTCTATTAAAAAAAGGTCGAAGATCTTTTTCATCCATATAAACATGCAATTTAATAGAAAGCGCTTCGGCTTCGTTTTTGAGCTCACTAACTAACTTGAGGTTTTTACTATCACCCACAAATATCACAACTAGCTGACTCCTGAATGCACTTTTACTAGCTGCCTGAAGCAGAATCTGATGACCCTTAATACGAGTAAATCTTGCAACCAACAGAATAACCTTAACATCATCCGTAATCTCTGATTTAAGCCCGAGAGTTTTCTTAGTAAAATTATTAGGTGAAAAAAAGTCTGTATTAATACCCGATGGAATTTTTACACAGCATGCCTCTGGATAATAATTTAACACATGATTTTCCATGTATTGAGATGCGACAATCACAGGATTACCAAAAGCCATGACCTTATTATAATGCCACTTTAGAAAGTTTTGACTGTAAGCCCCGTGGTAGGTTGTTAAAAAATGAGCACTCATCGCTTTTGCAGCAAAGTATGCGCTCCAAGCAGGAGCACGTGACCTTGCATGAATAATATCAATATGATTATCAGCAATAATTGTCTTTAATTTTTTTGCGTTAGAAAACATCGCGTAAGGATTTTTAGTATTTAAAGGCAAATAAATATGCATAACATTTGGGTGTAACTTTTTTGTCATAAGCCCACCTGCGCTTGCGATAAAGCTGCCAAAACCTTGCTCAGCAAGAGCATTTGCTACAAGCAAGGTTGTTTGTTCAACACCTCCAGCATGAAAAGCGGGTAAAACTTGTAGTATCGAGCTCATAAGTTTTTCGAGTATCAATTCTTCGTTAATTTTTATATGATAACCTCAAAATATAAAAGTTTTTAACGTAATTTTTATTTAAATGCGATTTATTATTTTAATTATAATTTTATTCCCCTTTCTTTTGGGTCGTGTGGCGCCTATACAGCAGCCACTTGAGACATATATTACTTTAAACGCCCAAAAAGGCTGCTCAGTTCATGTCGCAGCATGGCTATCGCCCAGCTGTACTCATTGTGCTGAATATTTTTCTGCAGATATTTCCAAAATTACAGCAATGCCTGGTTTTTGTCTTGATCTACATTTTTTTCCTCATCTCTATTTATTGGACAAGCCAGTTTCAATTTTAATTTGGAGTCAAGGACCTGATAATGCTTACAAAATTGCAGAAATGTTTTTTAAAAACCAAAGCAAATGGCTTGATATTTCCGCCTCTAGAGAAAAACAAAAGGATAGAGAAGAAGACCTTCAAAGCTATATAAAAGACTTGGAAAGTGACACACCTAAAAGCCCAGAAGAATCTGAAAAAATTAGGAAAATAAAAAATTACCTTGTCGCAAATGATCCTTTTTTGTATGTAAAAATGTTTGCCCTAAATCACTTCAGCATCGATCATTTAGAACATTATTTACCCAAAGGTGATGTCGACTTAATCAGCACATTAAGCATGTCTTTAGTCAAGGATCTGCCAAGACGTGATGGCGCTGCTGTAAATTTTTCACCGGCTTTCACAAATTTAGACGGTCAACTCATTCCCGATGGAAAATTATCTCACGGAATTCTAACCCCAAGTGTCGCGGAAGATATGCTCAAGGCGGCTGGTCAGTTTTTTCCTAAAGCAGAAGTCACAAAATCTAAAAAGAAATTTGCCACAAAATCAAAAAAAGAAATTAAGATTGACGATGAGATTCAATATGCCGACGATGATCTTGGGGAAGAGGCAGAAAAATATGATGATCCTGAAAATGATATGGATCTAGAAGACACAAATCAGTATATCGCAGACGAAACGACCGAGCATTCTAAGAAAATTGAAAAAATTCTAGACAAAGTGGCTGAGGACATGGTGAATGAAGACAGCGAGAGCTATCAGCACATTTTAAGTAACTAACAAATCCTTGCATAATTTCTGAACTTCGCCTAATATGTGCGGTAGTTATGCAGGAGGTTTTATGGCTCGAGTTACTGTTGAAGATTGTATCGAAAAGGTTCCAAATAGATTTGATTTGGTTGCGTTTGCAGCGAAAAGGGGCCGAGAAATTTCAGCAGGCGCCAGCATAACTGTAGCCCGAGATAATGATAAAAATCCTGTCATAGCACTTCGTGAAATTGCAGAAGGAAATCTTAATCTTAAAAATATTGAAGAAGGCATAATTAAAGCCTTGCAACGCGCAGTTCTAACTGATGAGCTAGACGTGGAAATTGATGGCGATTTACTTGAAGTTATGCAAGATGCTAGTCAATGGCATAAAGATGAACCAACTCCAAAAACAAAAGATATTGAATATATCGACGACGACACTATCGAAGATTAATCAAAAACTGGTTAGACTATAGGAATGTAATTCTAAGAGTATTGCTGTGAAAGCAATCACAAGTAAACCTGTAGTTCGTCAATTTGAACTTGTTGAAAAGCTTAAGCGGTATCACCCAAATACCGATGAAGACTTAGTAAACAAAGCTTATGTATTTTGTATGAAAGTACATGGGCAACAGTTCCGTGAATCTGGCGACCCATATTTCTATCACCCCTTAGAAGTAGCTAACATTCTAGCCGACATGAGGCTGGATCATTATTACATTGTAACAGCATTACTTCATGATGCCATTGAAGATACCCTCACAACTTATGCCGAAATTGAGGTCATGTTTGGCACTGAAATTGCGACGTTAGTTGACGGAGTCACAAAACTTTCGCAGCTTGAACTGCAATCATCTTCATCACCCCAGGCTGAAAATTTTAGAAAATTATTTTTGGCAATGTCTAACGACCTTCGCGTGCTTTTGGTCAAACTTGCTGATCGTGTGCACAATATGCGCACACTATATTTCATCAAAGACCCAGAAAGACGCAAACGAATAGCCAGAGAAACTCTTGAAATTTACGCCCCCTTAGCCAGTCGAATCGGTATTACAAAATTCAAAGACGAGCTCCAAAATTATGCATTTGAGCATCTGCACCCAGATGATCATGCTAATGTCATGGAACAATTAGCAAATATGCCTCAAACACAGCAACTTATTGAAAACATTAACGTTGATATCACAAAAGTTCTAGAAAATGGAAATTTAAAAGTTCAGGTTTTTGGACGAGAAAAAACCCCATACTCAATTTGGAAAAAAATTCAAAAGCGCAATATTACTTTTGAACAATTATCAGATTTAATGGCTTTTCGAATTATAGTTACAAATCTGCAAGAATGTTATCAAGCACTTGGGCTTATTCACAGCTCTTATATTATGGTTCCTGGACGCTTTAAAGATTATATAAGCACTCCAAAAGCCAATGGCTATCAATCTCTGCACACAACATTAATTGGACCATACAATCAAAAAATTGAAATCCAGATTCGTACACAAGAAATGCATGAAATTTGTGAATTCGGTGTTGCTGCTCATTGGCACTATAAACAGAAAACTAAAGACAAAGAATCTGTTAATTTTCATGAAGGCACTCAGTATAGCTGGGTAAGAAACCTTTTAGAAATATTAGAGCACGCGGATAATCCTGATGAATTTTTAGAGCACACCAAGCTTGAGATGTTTCATGATCAAGTGTTTTGTTTCACTCCAAAAGGAGAAGTTATCGCCTTGCCTAAAAGTGCTAGCGTACTTGATTTTGCATATGCAATACATGGTGAGGTTGGCAACAAAGCAATCAGCGCAAAAATTAATGGAAAGCAAGTCCCTCTGCGCACAGAGATTAATAACGGTGATCAAATTGAGATCATCACATCAAGACAACAGCACCCATCTCTCGGCTGGGAAAAATATGTCATTACAGGTAAGGCAAAAGCTCAAATTCGCAAATTCATTCGCGCAAAAAAACGTGATCAATTTTTAGAGTTAGGAAAAACTCTTCTAACTAAATCATTACAAAAAGAAGGGTGCAACTTTGATGAACGAATTTTAACCCAAAATATAAAAGAAGGTCAGTTCAGCAACGTTGAAGATATTTTAGTTAGCCTCGGAGAAGGCACTACAAGCATTAAAGATATTGTTAAATTTTTCAAACCTCAAACTACATCGACATTTGATGAAGAAACAATAAAACTGAAACCACAAAAAACTGCAGAAACTTTTTCAAAAATTCCTATCAAAGGTTTGATCCCGGGGATGGCCATTCATTATGCAGGATGCTGTCACCCAATTCTTGGTGACAAAATTATAGGGGTTGTAAATACCGGAAAAGGAATAACAATTCACACAAATGACTGTCATCAATTAGCTTTAATACCGTCAGAAAGCGGATTTCTTGACTTAAGCTGGAACGAAGATAACAATGAAGACATCTTCGTCGGTCGGTTAAAAATCATATTCACCAACAAACAAGGCGCGTTGGCCTCAATTACAAGCGCTATTAGTAAATGTGGGGCTGATATTAATAACTTAAAAATTATACATAGAAGCATAGATTTTTGGGAAATCATTACTGATATCGGCGTGCACGATAAAGATCAGCTGCAAAATATACAAGCCAGCCTTCGTACCTTAAGTCTTGTTAGTCAGGTTGACAGACAATGATTTTAGGAATTGGATGTGATATTTGTGATATTCGGCGCATTGAAAAGCTTATTGAAACTCAGGGAGTGAAATTTTTAAAACGCGTTTTTACAACTTCTGAACAGGAACGATTACAAAAAAGAGCAAAATCCACTGCTGGCTTTGCAAAAGTATTTGCAGCTAAAGAATCGTTAGTGAAAGCTTTGGGCAATAGTACAGATATCTCGTGGCAAGATATTGAAGTAATTAAAAATCCTCATGGCCGTCCAGAATTTATATTACATGGAGCTGCTCATGAAATGGCAAAAAATTTAGCAGAAGGAAATTATTCATTATTCTTAAGTCTAAGCGACGAACCTCCTTATGCTTTAGCTTATGTTGTTTTTTGTAAAATTCTTTAACCTACCTTTAACTGGTTATACTATATATTGAACATATGGGAAAAACTTGTTACTTATGCTAGATTTTCCTGGTGCGGCAACGTTCGTGTGAGTTTAATCCCTTGGCTCAGTTTACATCCTTGGGAGCTGTCCCTGGCAAAACCGTGGTTTTGTTATATGGCACCCACTTGGCATTTTAGCCACGAGAGGATCATTCGCTCCACGGCGTTGGCGGCACCTTTTATTTTTAGGTGATTGAGTGACAATTTTAACTCGTTTTCAAGGCAACGCAGCTGTTATTCAGTTAAATCGACCTCAACAATACAATGCGACAAACCTAGAAACTATTCAGGAAATATCTCAATTTTTATTAGCGTGTTCTGGGAATACTCACGTAAAAAAAATTATTATCACCTCAGATCACCCTAAAGCTTTTTGTGCAGGCGGAGATATACGCGCCGCTCATGATGCACTAAAAAATAATGATGTAAGCCTCGGCTCTCTTTTTTTTGATGAAGAATATAAGTTAATTTACGATTTAGCTACTTGCCAAAAACCAATTATTTCTCTTGTGAATGGCTTATGTTTTGGAGGAGGCATGGGGATTTCTATGCACAATCAGTACCGTATTATTACAGAAAATGCAGTTTTGGGCATGCCTGAAACCATTATTGGATTCTTCCCAGATGTTGCCGCTAGCTTTAGGTTTGCACAATTTCCAAAACCTTGGGCTAATTTTTATGGGCTTACAGGAAACACAATCTCAAATTCCCATGCTTTAAAATGGAACATGGCTGACTTTTTTGTTCGCTCGGAATTTCTCCCTGATTTATTAAATAATTTATGTACCAACGATTCACCCGAAGACACCATCAAACAATTCAGTCAATCAGCTCCTAATGAATATGTTTTTGGAACGGATTGGGTGTGTGATGTTTTTTCATTGGATCTGAGCAGTATCTTTAAAAATTTAGAAAATCATGAACATCATGAAGCCAAGAAGACTCTTCATGATTTAAAATCTCGATCCCCCTTAAGTCTACTTGTAACCCACAAATTACTTGAAATGTCTCCATTTCTTGATTTGAAAAAAGCACTAACGCTTGATCATGTAATTGCTATGAA
>CAYUNR010000045.1:0-12598 GCA_964446295.1 uncultured Candidatus Finniella sp.
TCTAGGATTTGGTGCCTCACTTATTTCTATTTTTGCTCGTCTTGGTGGCGGTATTTTCACTAAAGGGGCTGACGTAGGGGCTGACCTTGTTGGAAAACTTGAAGCAGGTATTCCAGAAGATGATCCACGCAACCCTGCAGTTATTGCAGATAACGTTGGAGATAACGTTGGTGACTGCGCAGGAATGGCAGCTGATCTCTTTGAGACATACGTGGTAACTATCGTTGCTTCTATGCTTTTAGCAGCTATTTATTTTACTGGTGACTTACAACAAAAATTGATGACTTATCCATTAGCATTAGGTGCTGTATGTATTGTTGGCACAATTGCTGGAACGTTTTTTGTGCGTCTTGGTAAAGACAAGAACATCATGAAAGCGCTTTATAAAGGTTTGCTTGCTGCATCAGTTCTTTCAGCAGGATTAATTTTTTGGGTGACCAACCATATGTTTGGTGGCGTAACAGAAGCTATGGTTATCAATAACCAAAGCTTTAGCGTAACTTCTTTACATATATGCGGACTAACCGGTTTAGTTGTTACAGGATTGTTGGTATGGGTAACTGAGTACTACACCTCTACGAACTACTGCCCTGTGCGAAGCATTGCTCAGTCTTCCACGACTGGACATGCAACAAACATTATCCAAGGTTTGGCCGTTTCGTTAGAATCAACTGCACTTCCCGTTGTAATTATTTGCATGGGAATTTTGGTAGCTCACCTTCAAGCAGGAATATTGGGTATTACTGTTGCAGCAACAACGATGTTAGCTTTAGCTGGTATGGTTGTAGCACTTGACGCATACGGACCTGTTACAGACAATGCTGGTGGAATTGCAGAAATGGCTGAATTGCCAAAATCTGTTCGTACAGTAACCGATGCATTAGATGCTGTTGGAAATACAACAAAAGCTGTAACTAAAGGATATGCCATTGGCTCTGCTGGTTTAGCTGCTCTTGTGCTGTTTTCTGCGTACACTCAAGATCTGAAACACTATTTCCCGTCTCTTTCGGTGGAATTTAGCTTAGAAGATCCATACGTACTTATTGGCTTGCTGATTGGTGGCATGTTGCCATTCTTGTTTGCTTCTATGGGCATGAAAGCTGTAGGACGTGCAGGAAGCGCTGTTGTGGTTGAAGTGCGTCGTCAGTTTAAGGAAATTCCTGGCATTATGGAGGGCACAGCTCGACCAGATTACAGTGCAGCTGTTGATATGCTTACAAAATCAGCAATTACGGAAATGATTGTTCCTTCAATGCTACCTCTAATAGCTCCAGTTGCAATTTACGTCATTGTAAACTTTGTTGTAGGTCAAGCTGAAGCGTTTGCAGCCCTGGGCGCTATGCTGATGGGCACTATCGTTACCGGATTGTTCGTGGCAATTTCCATGACGTCAGGCGGTGGAGCTTGGGATAATGCAAAGAAGTATATTGAGGATGGTCACTTTGGGGGTAAGGGGTCTGAGGCCCATAAAGCTGCCATTACTGGTGATACAGTAGGTGACCCTTATAAAGATACCGCTGGCCCTGCAATTAACCCAATGATTAAAATTATCAACATTGTGGCATTGCTGCTACTGGCAATTCTTGCTCACTAATACGCTAGTAGTGACAAAATAAAAAACCCGCTTTATTGCGGGTTTTTTTATTGAGAATAGCCCTTGATTATGTCTTCAAGCCCGTCGATATAATTTTTGAATTTCATCGTGTAACCATACGTCGCAATTTTTTCCGCGTTCACTTTTTTACAATCTTGATAAAACTCAAGAGCCATGGGTGATAAATTTGCGTAAGCAAATGAAACTAAAGGTGGATAACCTTTACCAAGTAAATCACAAGCATGTTCCACGACGACTCTAGAAGGTGCTGGAAAACTATCAGCTAAATTATAAATACCCGTTAGTTTGTTGAAAAAGGCAAAATGACTAAACCCCGCAATATCTTCAACGTGAACACGTGAAAAAACGTGCCCTGGTTTATCAATTCTTTTGGCGCTTCCTGTATCCAGTTGATCAAAAACAGAACGACCCGGTCCATAAATTCCAGCTATTCTTAATACACAAGCTTTAGGTAACGCCATCCATTTTCTTTCAATTTCCAGACGTTGCCTGCTTCTTTCATTGCTTGGGCTGCATAAACTTTCTTCAGTTACCCAATCCCCCTGATGATCACCATACACACTAGTACTAGAACAATAAGCTGCCCAACAAGTTGGCAAATATTTTTCAAGCACTGGATCAGCTCCATCAATAGGCGGAATCGTTGAAATAATTCCATCAACCTCTGGCAAACAATCATCAAAATGAATTACCGAAACATTTTGATCTTTAACATCTTCGGGGTGACGCGTAACGACTATAACTTTATTATCTGGCAAAAACTCTTTAATCAAAAATTTTGCAACGTAACCGTATCCAAAAATTGCAATTGATCTCATACAACCTAGCCTTTTTAAGGTTCGCACTATAGTATCAAGAAAACATTTTCATAAACAGCGTGATGACTACTTATCAGGATCAAAAAGCTATTCAGCTAACAAAAGAATTACGTGAATATCTTTTGCAAGTTGGAGTTCGTGAACCTGCATGCTTAAAAAAATTACGTGAACAGACAGCGAGCATGCCTGAGCGAAACATGCAAATTTTGCCCGAGCAAGGTCAATTCATAGCAATGCTTGTTAAAATTCTTTGTCCTAAACGTATTTTAGAAATTGGCACTTATACTGGGTATAGTGCTTTATGCATTGCATTAGCACTACCAAGCGTGAGTATTACAGCGCTTGATAAAAATGCTGACTGGACAAAAATTGCACTTAAGCATTGGAAAGAAGCTGAAGTCAGCGATCGTATTCAGCTAATCATAGGGCCTGCACTTGAAACACTTAAAACTTTTGAAGATCAATCCTTTGATCTTGTTTTTATCGATGCTAATAAGAGCCATTACCCAGATTACTACGAAGAAAGCTTAAGAGTTGTCAGTGCAAATGGAGTCATCCTTATTGATAACGTTTTATGGAATGGTCGCGTTATTGATTCTGCCCATTCAGATTCAGGAACAAAAGCCATTCGCAAATTAAATGACATAATAAAAACCGACACTCGCGTAGACATTTGCATGTTGCCGATTGGTGATGGACTAACAATAGTAAAGAAAAGGCAACAATGGTAGCGGAGGAGGGACTCGAACCCCCGACACCCGGATTATGATTCCGGTGCTCTAACCAGCTGAGCTACTCCGCCATAAGGCGTAATATAAAATTTAGTGAAGGATTTGTCAAATAGATAAACATTGGCACGCACCTTCACGATTAACATCTATCCACCACAACAATGAGTATTAAGAACTGTGTAAGCACACTGAACTAAAATGAGAGAGAAAAATACCTTTTTATACATACCGATATCAACCAAATTTTCTTCAATATATTGATTTAAAGCTGCCACCCAAATCCATACAGGGATAAAAATCACGATAGATAGCCTATATACAGATATACCTTGGAAAGAAAAAAAAGCCGTAAATAGAAAGGCAACCAGAAAACAATTGACAGCCAAATTTCTTAATTGCAAATTGATAGTTAATCTTTTCTTTTTCAAAAAACCAAAGCTTACAGTTAGAAGAGCAAGAGTTACTGGCACAAATCTATCTCCACAACGTAAGACCGAAAAAAAATTATTTAACCACCTCGTAATAATACCTAGCATTCCTTTTTCATGGTAAACAGCTAGTATCCAAGTAAATTGATCGCATGTTTCTGCTTCGTAGAAAAAGATTTTTCCATTTATAGATATTACATATGCAGACCATAAAAGCATCGGCAAGGAAAATAAGACCGCAAAAATTATAACTCTTTTTATGTCTTCTGAAGTTACATTTAAATTACCATTTACAAATTTTCGCCTAAGAATTTCGATTGCTATCGCCGCAATCGGCACTAATATGAATGTTCCATAACAAATTAGCCCATATCCAGAACACGCCATTAAAGTGTACATATGAAATGTTTTGAAAAAATCGTCACTAAGAATTTTATGTACAGTCCACACCAAGAGCACGGGTAAAAAGACATTAAAAATTTGGGTATGAGGACTGTAAAAATACACTTTAATTACATCGTTAAATGCTAGCATTAATAAAGCACAGGCAGCAGAAAAAACAATTTGTCGATTGGTTATAACTTGCTTTCCTAGCAGGAAAGCCGCACATAAAAATAGAAAGTTTAAAATTGCATAGCTCAAAAAGGGAGCAGGCATATCTGCCATAGCTGTTTTTTCAAATTTCGAAGACCCTTTTATTGGCGATGTTGGATTCATGTTTTCCATAAGAATATTCGTTAATGGCCTAACGATGTCAGATACAAATTTAGCAAGAAAAATAAGGCCTGGTCTTGACTGACGTACAGCTCTCGGATGAAGCAGTTCTCTTAAATCACTAGCTCCTTTTAAAAAATCAGGCGCATCGCAGTCCATTGTAATTCCGAATGGTTTCTTAATATACACATTAACTTGACAAAGCTTTCTTTCAATATCGTCCGGCTGACGTGGCCCTATCAACAACGCAACTAGATAGACCATAAATAAAATAAAAAGCGCCACAAAACGTTTATTTAATCGCGCTATATTAAGCATATTCACAAATCAAATTATTTTTTTTAACAGTAAACACTTCTGTTCGTGTGCACAATCATAAACATTGCCCGATCCGCTAGTTTTTTGTAAACTACGCCTACGTATCATTTAGAGAGATTTATGTCATTTGAGGTAAAATTAGACCGGTTAGTCACTCATCATCAAGAGTTACAAGACCTGTTGGCGCACCATGACATGAAAGATGCTAAAGAATTTGCTCGTCTTTCCAAGGAATATAGTGACTTAACGGAAATTTCTGAGGTTATTCTAGAGCTTAGAAAAACACAACGAGAAAAAATTGACTTAGAAGCAATGCTAAATGATTCATCCCTAGAATCTGACATGAAAGCCATGGCTCAACAGGATTACGATGCAATTCTTCATGCGCTTCCTGAATTTGAACAAAAAATAAAAGTTTTATTGTTGCCAAAAGATGCTGACGACGAACGTAACGCTATTTTAGAAGTTCGCGCTGGTGCAGGTGGTGATGAAGCAGGTTTGTTTGCTGCCAATCTATTTCGTATGTACCAACGGTATGCTGCGAATAAAGGATGGAAATTTGAAATTATTGCCCTAAGTGATACAGGTCTCGGAGCCATTCGCGAAGCAAGCGCTAGTATTGCAGGTAAGGGTGTGTTTGCAAGATTAAAATTTGAATCTGGCGTACATAGAGTCCAACGAGTACCTGAAACAGAATCAAGCGGCCGCGTGCATACATCAACAGCAACAGTAGCTGTACTTCCAGAAGTGGAAGATGTAGATATTCAGATTGATGAAAAAGATTTGCAAATTGATGTATATCGTGCTTCAGGTGCTGGTGGCCAGCATGTTAACACAACTGATAGCGCGGTGCGCATAACCCATATTCCAACAGGGGTCATTGTTACTTGCCAAGATGAACGTTCCCAACATAAAAACAAAGCCAAAGCGATGAAAATTTTGCGCGCAAGAATTTATGAGGCGGAGCGTCAACGCAAAGAAGATGAGCGGTCCGCAAGCCGTAAAGGGCAGGTGGGTACGGGCGATAGATCTGAGCGTATTCGTACCTATAATTTTCCTCAAGGACGTGTTAGCGATCACCGCATTAACCTGACTCTTTATAAACTTTTACAAATTGTTGAAGGTGAAGCATTAGACGAACTTATTGATCCACTAATTTCTAATGACCAAGCAACCAGACTAGCAGAAGCAATTGATTAAACGGGGGACACTATGGCAGGACATTCGCAGTTTAAAAATATCATGTATCGCAAGGGCGCACAGGATGCGAAGCGTGCTAAGATGTTTGCAAAAATCGCACGAGAAATTATTGTTTCTGTGAAATCAGGAGGAGCTGAACCTTCTTCAAATCCACGGCTAAGGGCAGCTTTAGCTTCCGCACGTGGCGCTAATATGCCAAAAGACAATGTTGATAGAGCAATCAAAAAAGCTAGTGGCGGAGATGATCTGAGTCAATATGAAGAAGTGCGTTATGAAGGTTACGGAGTTGCAGGAGTTGCCGTAATTGTTGAAACTTTAACTGATAATCGCAATCGCACTGCTTCTGAAGTACGCTCTACTTTAAGCAAAAATGGTGGAAATTTAGGCGAAACCGGAAGTGTTGGTTTTTGTTTTGAGCGCTTAGGCATGTTGCACTTCGATGCGTCAAAATTTAACTTTGATCAAGTATTTGAAGCAGCAGTCAATGCAGGTGCAGAAAATGTAGAAACAATTGATGATGCCCATGAAGTCACCTGTCATATGGAAGATTTTGCGACAGTACGCGATGCGTTAATTGAAACACTTGGCGACCCCAGAGAAGCAAAAATCATGTGGAGACCATTAACTACAATTGCAGTCAATGTGGATCAGGCAAAAACTTTGTTCAAAATAATAGACACCCTAGAAGATAGTGATGACGTGCAAAACGTCTACACAAATGTAGAAATACCCGAAGAGGTATTAAAAGGTCTAAGTTAGTTAGACTCGAATTGCGTGGTTTTACTTAGCTTATAAACAGGTGCAAGCACCACTAGCAATATAAGCCACCAGCTTTGCCAAATACTAATGCCCGTTGCCGCCACGCAAAGGGCACTTCCCCAAAATGCAATCGTATAGCTATTTGATTTGGCATATTCCTTGTTCCAATAAGTAACCCAAATTAGGCAAGCTAGCATTACTCCAGCAGCACCAAGCTCAAGCCAAATTTGCAGCATAAAATTATGAGGGTGCAGACAGTTTTCAGGAGAAAATAAGACTAGCTTTTCCGCCCCATTTATAATGGTAATGTCCTCACCACTAACGGTAAGGAATCGATAGCGTGAGCTTCCAATTCCAAATCCTGTCCAAAAACGCTCAAAAATCTGCTTAGAAACGGAATGCCAAATAAATAATCTGTGAGTATAACTAGGGTCAAGAAAAGCTGCCCATTGCACATATTGTTCCGTGGAAAACAGCCTAAAAATAAAGGGGAAACCAACCCAAACAGTTGGCATACCATAAATAAACATTGCCTGTAAAAATCTAGGTAAAAATTTATGCATCACAAGAGCGCTCGTTCCTAAAAAAACCCCCAAAGCTGCAGCATCACTAGTTCCATGCTGCACAGTCCAAAAGGCTAAAATCAAAATAGTGGCTTGTATCCATTTTTTAAAATGCTTCACACTCAGCCAAATAGATAAGCCACATGCCACACAACCGTGGATCAAAGCTTGGGAAATATATCTATCTATCACTTGAAATAGCGAACCACCAAGCTGTGTATTCACTACAAAAATGAATAAACAAATTGCCAACAAAGCACCAGCTAAAGACACTGCCAATTCTAATTGTTGACGTTTTTGCAGACTAAATTTAGTGTAGTCACTCCACCAAAACCACCCTCCACACACTAAGGCCATGACTTTAGAGCACATGAGCATAGCTTTAGAAATATCAACTGCCCAAAACGTACTTATACCGCACCATACGACAAATAAAATTACTAATGGGTTTATTGCCTTTTGATCAAGGTCTTGTTTTTTTAATTCAGACAAACTGAGTGATATTAAAACCAAAAAAGGATAGATATTTCCATGTGGTAGTGGCAAACATAGGAATACAACCAAAAAAAGAAAGGCCTGATAAAATAAAAAACTCTGTCGCTGCATGCCAAAAAACAATGTGTATGATTGCGAAACATATCAAAACTTGATACCTTTAGCAAAAAGATTATCCCTACATTTATGGCAGAAAAGCAAACCTTGCAAAAGCCTCTTGCAAAAAGATTAGTCCACGAACACCTTGCGCCATACAAATTACGTTTTGGGCAGGCATGTTTTTTTATGTTGTTAACCGCATTATCTACAGCTGCCCTGCCCTTTTTGTTGCAGCCAGTTTTTGACGACGTCTTTACAACTAATGATCCGCAATTGCTAGTTATGTTTTGTGCGGCAGTTCTTGCTGCTTTTGTGATAAAAGGATTTGCCTCATACGGTGAAACCGTCACCATGACCCGCATTGGTCAAAGCATCATTTCTGATATTCAAAATCGAGTATTTCGCCACTTAATGAGCCTTGACCTGGAATATTTTCACAAACGAAACAGCGGAGAACTTCTTTCTCGTTTTACCAATGACATAACCCTTATGCGTAACAGCGTTGCCAACACCATAGTTGGAATTGGCAGAGATAGTTTTACATTGGCTTTTTTAATTGGAGTAATGTTTTACAGAGATTGGTTTTTAGCCTGCTTATCATTTTTCATTTTTCCTGCAGCTTTTTTGCCAATTATTCGTATTGGAAAACGCATGCGCAAAGTTACGTTTAATGCTCAAGAAGAAATTGCTAAATTCACAAAGCAATTAACTCAAATTTTTCAAGGCATTCGAGTTATAAAAGCGTACTCAACAGAGGATTATGAAGCGATTCGTGCACAAAAGCAGATTGAAAAAATTTACAAACTTGTAGTTAAAACCTCAAGAGTTAGATCACTGAGCCACCCAATTATTGAAAGCATGGGCGGCATCGCAATTATCTCAGTAATTGCGTATGGAGGCTTGCAAGTAATGCACCACAACCGCACAACTGGAGAATTCATTTCATTTATTGCTGCGCTTATTTTAGCGTATGAGCCATTAAAGCGTTTGAGCAATCTTAATGCTAGTCTTCAAGAAGGATTGGCGGCTGCAGATAGAGTGTTTGAAATTATTGATACCGATAGCACCATTCTTTCACCTGCTAACCCCAAACACCCCACCAAAGCACAAGGGCACATAGAATATAAAGACGTGCACTTTGCATATGGCCACAAGAAGAAAGCTTTAGAAGGGATTAGTTTTACGGCACAAGCCGGAAAATGCATTGCTCTTGTTGGGGCAAGCGGTGCGGGAAAATCAACTATTATTAACCTTATTCCTCGATTTTACGACGTTAACGCAGGTGAAATCGCCATAGATGGTGTAAATGTAAGAGATTGGGAGCTCACACATTTAAGAAGGCAAATCGCTCTTGTTAGCCAAGAAATAGCGCTTTTTGATTTAAGTGTATTTGAAAATATAACCTATGGTTGCCAAAATTTTTCAGCGGACGATGTTTGTAGAGTAGCTAAAGCCGCAGCCGCTCATGATTTTATTGAAAAGCTTCCACAAGGATACGATACAATCGTTGGTGAGAACGGTGTTAGCCTTTCTGGAGGACAACGTCAGCGATTAGCAATAGCTCGTGCTATGTTAAAAAAAGCACCAATTTTACTCCTTGACGAAGCTACATCTGCCCTTGATACAGATTCTGAAAGGCATATTCAATCAGCCTTGAAACAGCTGATGATTGGGCGCACAACTATTATGGTGGCCCATCGCTTATCAACTGTTATTGATGCCGATCATATTTATGTCTTAGATAATGGACTAATTATTGAATCGGGGTCTCATCAAGAGCTGTTGCAATTAGGCAAACAGTATGCTCACCTATGGAGTAGACAAGCGCAAGGCTTGGATTCTTAAAAGAAAAGGAGAGAACATGACAATTCATATAGCAGGCCACCAGATGGATGTTGGTGATAGTTTAAGCACCTTTATTCAAACAGAATTAAGGTCGCTATTAGAGAAATATGTGGGTGAAACTCACGAGTCACAAGTTCACCTTAGCAAAGATCATCACGAATTTATAACAGACCTAGCAGTGCACGTTAGCAAAAATCTTGTTGTGCACAGCAAAGGGCGAGACAGCGATGCTTATAAAAGTTTCACTGATGCTTTGACTAAATTAGAAAAGCGCGTAAAAAAATATCGCTCAAGATTACGCGATCGCCAGCGTCATCAAGATGCAGTTGGCGCAGCAGCATCTTACTTCGTCGTTAACCATGAAGAAGAAGATAGTGGGGCAGATACGCCAGTTGTAATTGCTGAAATGACTCACGACATTCATCATCTTACTGTTAGTGAAGCAGTTATGAAGCTTGATTTGGCTGATGCGCCTGTTGTGATGTTCAGAAATGCCGCAAGTGATGAATTAAATGTTGTGTATAGAAGAAAAGATGGAAATATTGGTTGGATTGATCCAAAAAAACACGTCTGAATATGAAAGAGAGGGCTATGTGCCCTCTAAATTACTCATTTTATAGCATTTAGGCTGCATCAGACATCAAAAGAACATCTGGAGCAAGCCCTAGTGCTCAATTAGTTTCTTTAAGTTTTTTCTTTAATATTTCATTGGCAACTCCAGGATTTGCTTTTCCCTGAAGCGCTTTCATAACTTGCCCAACAAGAAAACCAAAAACTTGCTCTTTACCAGCCCTGTATTGTTCAACTTGTGTAGGGTTTGCAGCAAGCACTTCATCAACAGTTTTTTCAATAACACCTGTATCCGAAACCTGCTTTAAGCCAAGCTCATCAATCAACAGAGCAGGAGCTTTCCCAGTTTCCCACATTTTTGAAAACACATCTTTGGCTATTTTTCCAGAAATAGTGTTGTCAATAATAAGATCGACTAAGTTTGCTAGGTGTTGTGGCTCAAATGGTAAATCATCGATTGATTTGCCATCACGATTCATGGCCCCAAAAACTTCAACTATTAACCAATTTGCAATAAGCTTCGCTGCACCTTGCCCCTTAGAAAACCCAACAATTTTCTCATAAAAGTCTGCTGTTTCTTTTTCAGCAACTAAAACGTTTGCATCATATTTGGTCAATGCAAATTCTTGTATAAAGCGATCACGCTTAGCATCTGGCAATTCAGGCATGCTAATGCGAACTGCTTCAATACGAGCTTCGTCTAACACAAGAGGACGCAAATCAGGATCAGGGAAATACCTGTAATCCATTGCATCTTCTTTGCTACGCATTGATCGAGTTACACCCTTTGTAGGATCAAACAAACGCGTTTCTTGAACAACAGTGCCACCATTTTCGATAATATCTAGCTGTCGTACAATTTCGTACTCAATAGCTTGACCCAAGAACCTTACTGAATTTACGTTCTTAATTTCTGCACGCGTACCAAAAGGAGTGCCCGGTTTGTGTAAAGAAATATTCGCATCAACTCGCATACTTCCTTCTTCCATGTTTCCATCACAAGTTCCAAGGTAACGTAAGATTGAACGAAGCTTTTTTACATAAGCCATTGCTTCTTGAGACGAGCGCATTTCTGGTTCAGAAACAATTTCCATAAGCGCAACGCCAGCACGGTTAAAATCAATGTACGATAAACTTGGGTGCAAGTCGTGCGTACTTTTACCAGCATCTTGCTCTAAATGCAGACGAGTAATATTAATACGTTTCACTTCGTTTTCCAGATCAATATCTATATATCCCCCGGTCACGATTGGATAGTAGAACTGAGAAATTTGGTAACCTAGTGGAAGATCCGGATAAAAGTAATTTTTACGATCAAACACAGATACGCGATTAATAGTTGAATTCATTCCCAGACCAGTTTTGATGGCTTGATCAACGCAAGCTTTATTTAAAACCGGAAGCATTCCTGGCATTCCAGCATCAAGAAAAGTCACTTGAGTATTTGGATCCGCACCAAACACAGCGGATGAACCTGAAAACAACTTTGCATTTGAAACGGCCTGGGCATGCACTTCAAGCCCTATAACAACTTCCCACTGCCCTGTTTGTCCTTGAATAAGATTTTTCATAAATACCCCTTACACGGCCTTAAAATGAGGAAAAGCTGCTGCTTGTTCTAATGTTAAACCAACATTGAACAGCAGTTGTTCTGACAATTTTGGACCTATCAACTGCAGTCCTAAAGGAAGTCCATCAGCAGATAATCCAACAGGAACAGAAATACCAGGAAGCTCAGCCAGATTCACGGTAACTGTGTAAATATCATTTAAATACATTGCAACTGGATCATCGTTACGATCATGAAGCCCAAAAGCTGCTCCTGGAGTAGTTGGCGTCAAAATCACATCAACTTTCTCAAAGGCACAATCAAAGTCTTGAGATATCAGTTTTCTTACTTTTTGCGCTCTTGTGTAATAGGCATCGTAGTACCCCGCAGAAAGAACGTAAGTACCAATCATGACGCGACGCTTTACTTCAGCTCCAAACCCATCATGACGCGTGCTCTGATACATTTCATCTAACGTTGCGCTATCTACACGTGCTCCATAACGAACTCCGTCATAGCGAGCTAGATTTGCTGAAGCTTCTGCTGGAGCAATAATATAGTAAGTCGGTAATGCTGCCGATGTCATTTTTAATGAAATTTCAACAATCTCTGCGCCTTCAGCTTTTAGCCAACCAATACCTTTTTGAAGTAAATCTTGACCTTCTTGATTAAGGCCGTCCATGTATTCTTTCGGTAATCCAACGCGCAAGCCTTTGGCTGCAGGCTTTAAATTAGCAGTATAATCAGGAATTAAAACATTTAAACTTGTGGCGTCTTTATCATCGTGCCCTGCCATATACTGTAGCAACGTTGCACAGTCGGCAATTGTATGTGCCATTGGCCCTGCCTGGTCTAATGACGAAGCGAATGCAACCATGCCCCATCGTGAGCATA
>CAYUNR010000046.1:0-12135 GCA_964446295.1 uncultured Candidatus Finniella sp.
AGATCTTGATGCCCGTGCCGTTGCAAACCCTACTGTTACAGACGTTTCTGCTTATATTGAATCAGAAAACACGCAAGGTACCATTACAATAAACGGGGTAACCACCTCAATCATTTCAGTAAATACAAATCTAGCTGATAATGTGACAAATGCTATAAACGCAGTCAACGCAATATCAAATGAAACTGGTGTAGTTGCTTCCGCAAATGCTAATAGTCAATTAATTTTTACAGCAGCTGATGGACGAAACATCACAATTGAGTATGGTGAAGGTATTGAAAATACAGATTTTGGTGCAGTAGACGCAAGCACAACAACTGGAACTATAACACTAACATCCAGCAAACCTATAACTATTGGCGGCGCTCATCCTGAGCACGCTGGCTTGACTGGTGGAACAGTGTCTACTTTAACTGTGTTGGCTACAGCAGATTTAAGCACTCAAGCTAATGCAATTAGTTCTTTAGCAGTGATTGATGGTGCGATTGATGCAATTAGTGATATTCGCTCTAACTTCGGAGCTGTAGAAAACCGTTTGTACAGTGCGATTGAAAACTTAAGCAACAATTCGGTTAATCTGCAGGATGCAATGAGTCAAATAATGGACACTGACTTTGCTACTGAAATGTCGAATTTTGCTAGGCACCAAATTATGCAACAAGCAAGCACTACGATGCTAGCTCAAGCTAATGCTGAACCACAAAGCGTTCTCAAGCTACTTCAGTAAAACCTATCTCTCTCAGTCTTCAAAAGGCCATAGGATAAACTCCTATGGTCTTTTTTATTTATTCTCATTCTAGTTAGCTCATCAACCTGTACAATATTCTCAGTTCATCTCAATAGGCAAAAATTGCCCACTCATCCTTCAAATAACGGCAAATTTTGCCCATAAAAAAACTATAATCGCATTTGTATCAATAAGAATCACTTTCTTTAAAAACCCACCACTCGCTCTATGCCTTGTTTCTAAAGTAGTTAAGTATACAAGTTCATTTTCTGGCACAAAAATTGCACCAGACAGCTTGTCATACTAAAAAATAATTAAGGAAAGAGAGTACAATATGTCAGTGGTAATCAACACAAATTCATCGTCTTTAAATGCGATACAAAACCTAGAAAGAAATAAATCTGCGTTAACTTTATCTATGGAAAAGTTGTCATCAGGATTGAAAATAAATAGAGCTGCTGATGATTCAGCTGGTATGTCTATTGCTTCTAGAATGGCTGCTCAAATTGGAAGTATGAATCAAGCATCTGCGAATGCTCAGTCTGGTGTTTCTCTGATTAATATTGCTGATGGAGCCCTAGGTTCTATTGCAAGCTCTTTATCAACACTGCGTGCTCTTGCAATACAAGCAGCAAACGGCACCCTAACAAGCAGCGATCGCTCATCGATTAATGCAAACGCTGAATCACTTTTAACACAAATTAATAGTGTAGCTGAACAAACGAATTTTAATGGTCTTAACTTATTAGACGGTACGCTTAATACAATTTTACAAGTTGGCACGGAAAAGGGAGACACTATTGCGCTTGCTGCTAAATCTGCAAATACTGCAGACATCGGTGCTGTTATCCTTACTAGCGACTCTGTTAATGAAGCTCTTGGTGCTGGAGATTTAGTTATTAATGCAGCAGCTATTAGGGCATCTGAGGATGATGGAGTCAGTTATCATTGCGCTGACGGCAGTGCTATAGCCATAGCTGCTGCTATTAATGGAAATGGAACAGATCTTGACGCCCGTGCCGTTGCAAACCCTACTATTACTGATGTTACTGAATTTGATGAATCAACAAATACAGGAGGAAGAATCGTAGTAAACGGCGTGGCCACTTCGGTTATTTCCATAAATGAACATCTAGATGAAAATGTGACAAATGCTATAAACGCAGTCAACGCATTATCAAATGAAACTGGTGTAGTTGCTTCCGCAAATGCTGATGGTCAGCTGATTTTCACAGCTCAAGATGGACGAAACATCACAATTGAGTATGGTGAAGGTATTGAAAATACTGATCTTGGTTCAGTGGATGCTGGCACAACTCGTGCTTCTGTAACATTAACATCAAGCAAACCCATAACTATTGGAGGTGCACATCCAGATCACGCTGGATTGACTGGTGGAACTACATCTACTCTAACTGCACTAGATACAGCAGATTTAAGCACTCAAACTAATGCAATTCGTTCTTTAGCAGTAATTGATGGTGCGATTGATGCAATTAGTGATATTCGCTCTAATTTTGGAGCTGTTGAAAACCGTTTGTACAGTGCAATTGAGAACTTAAGCAACAATTCAGTTAATCTTCAAGATGCAAGAAGTCAAATAATGGATACTGACTTTGCAGTTGAAATGGCGAATTTTGCAAGACTTCAGATTATGCAACAAGCGGCGACTTCAATTTTAGCATATGCAAATGCTGCACCACAGAATGTTTTAAAACTTCTTCAGTAATAAAACGTTTAAGAAAACTAAAAGCCATAGGGCCGAAAACCCTATGGCTTTTTTTATTTCGCAAAAAGTTTGTTAATTGTCAGTAGCCTATAAGCCGGGTTCTGTCCAAGCACAATGTGCCTTGGGCGACCATTCCTCTGGGATGACAGTTACCTGCCACCTCGTGCAACCTACCCGAGCAAAAAACGGTGCACAAACACACCGGGCCCGAAAGCCTTTTGCCCCTATTTGGTCTTGCTCCGGATGGGGTTTACCTTGCAAAGCATGTCACCATGCTCACGGTGCGCTCTTACCGCACCTTTTCACCCTTACCAACTTAGATTTTGCAACTTAAATTGGCGGTACGTTTTCTGTGGCACTTTCCCTAAAATGGGCTTTTAGCCCACCCCGCTGGACGTTATCCAGCATCCTGTTTGTAAGGAGCCCGGACTTTCCTCTGCATGACACAGCGATCGCCCAGCTACTGACCTCTGGAAGGCTAGCTCATTTTTATAAGTTAAGCAAAAGTTTTGTATATTCATTTTCATGGACGTCTGCTTACTTTTCTGATACTTTTTCTTTGTATATGTAATCCCTGTATGGAGACTAGTTATTAGCCGATTTCCCAACGATGGCACTAATCAACGCGAATCACGCGGACATGATGGACCTAGAATAAATAATGAAATTCACGCTTCAAGTGTTCGGCTGATTGATGAGGCAGGAGAAATGCTTGGTATTGTAACAAAATCAGAAGCAATGAATTTGGCACAGAGAGCTGGTATGGATTTGGTTGAGGTTTCTCCAAATGCTGAGCCGCCTGTTTGTAAAATTCTTGATTTTGGAAAATACAAGTACGAATTACAAAAGAAAAAAGCTGAAGCAAAGAAAAAGCAAAAAGTCGTTGAAGTGAAAGAAATTCAGCTGCGCCCAATGATTGACCCCCATGATTTCGGTATAAAATGCAAAGCCATTCAGCGGTTTATTGAAGAAGGCAACAAAGTTAAAATTATCATGCGTTTTCGTGGTCGTGAGTTATCACACCAAAATATTGGCTACGAAATTTTAATGAAAGTGAAGACCCAGTTTGAGGAAGTGTCAAAAGTTGATCACAGCCCAAAACTGGAAGGTAAACAAATGATTATGATTATTAGCCCCAAATAACAATCGAGGATTTATATGAACACCCTATTAATTATACAAATTTTTATAACGTTGGCACTTATTGGCGCTATTCTTTTGCAACGCAGTGAAGGTGGCGCACTTGGTATGGGAAGCGGTGGCAACAGCTCAAGCATGTTTACAGCCCGTGGATCAGCGAACCTTTTAACTAGGGTAACAGCAGTATTAGCTGCTTTGTTTATGGGGAATTGCTTGATTATGACTGTAGTTACAAGTCATTCGATTAAAAACGAAACGAAAGTCGTTAGCCAAACTCCAAGCCAATCGTAAATCATGGCTAAATTTATTTTCACAACCGGTGGTGTTAGCTCATCTCTTGGTAAAGGTCTTGCATGTGCTGCATTGGGGGCACTATTGCAAGCACGCGGTTTAACAGTTCGATTGCGTAAACTTGATCCATACTTGAACGTTGACCCAGGCACAATGAACCCATATCAACATGGAGAGGTTTTTGTAACTTCTGATGGTGCCGAAGCAGACCTTGATTTAGGGCATTACGAGCGGTTTACCAACCAAGATGCAACAAAATTTGATAGCATCACTAGCGGTAGAATTTATTCATCTGTTATAGCGAAAGAGCGCCGTGGAGATTATTTGGGTGCGACTGTTCAAGTTATTCCACATATTACCGACGAAATTAAAGCTTTTATCTGCAATGGCAGTAATGATGTCGATATAATTATTTGTGAAGTAGGCGGCACCGTTGGTGACATTGAAGCTTTGCCATTTTTTGAAGCGATGCGCCAGTTACGCAATGAACTTGGCAATGAAAATAGCCTGCTTATTCACGTTACCCTTTTGCCATTTTTGGCAGCAGCTGGTGAGCTTAAAACAAAACCAACACAGCATTCGGTTCAAGCATTACAAACGCTAGGACTTCGCCCTGATATATTGTTATGCCGAAGTGAGCATGAAATTCCAGATGATGCGAAACAAAAGCTAGCCTTGTTTTGCAACGTAGCTTATGAAAATGTTATTCGCGCACAAGACGCTGGAAACATTTATGAAATTCCTACTGTGTATCATAAGGAAGGGCTTGATGCAGCTGTTGCAAAAGCGTTCAAAATTAACGCAGCACCTGACTTAAAGCCATGGAATGACCTAATTGTTATGCTGAAAAATCCTAAAGCTAAAATTAGAATTGGCATTGTTGGAAAATATGTCCAACTTAAAGATGCGTACAAATCTCTTGATCAAGCCATTACCCATGCTGGCATTGCTGAGCAAGCTGAAATTGAAAAAATTTGGATTGATGCAGAAGACGAAACACTTCTTACCAAGATTCAAAGCGTTGATGGACTAATTATTCCTGGTGGATTTGGCGAACGTGGAATTGATGGAAAAATTAAAGCAATCAATTACGCTAGAAAAAATAATGTGCCGCTCCTTGGTATATGCTTAGGTATGCAGTTAAGCGTAGTTGAGGCAGCTCGTACTGAACTTGGCATGGTTGATGCTTCAAGTACAGAATTTGGCCCAACAAACACTCCAATTGTTGCCCGCATGACCGAATGGATGAGCGGCGAGCAAAAAGAACTTCGTGGCATTTCTGATGATATGGGTGGCACTATGCGTCTTGGGTCATTTGCGTGCACTATTGCTGAAGGCACTCTTGCTCATAATTTATATAACAAAATACAAATTGACGAACGTCACCGACACCGTTATGAAGTGAACTTCAAATACCGTGAAGAGTTAGAAAACAAAGGGTACGTGTTTTCAGGTATGTCACCAGATGGGCTTTTGCCTGAAATTGTTGAATACCACCCTCACCCATTTTTTATAGCTTGTCAGTTTCACCCTGAGCTAAAATCACGGCCATTTAGTCCGCATCCGTTGTTTACAGGTTTAGTTCGGGCATGTTTGCCAAAATAAGTTGAGATTACACACTGGATTGCCACGCTTTGCTCGCAATGACGGCGCGGTAATGGAGAAAAAATAAATGACTAATCACACAAAAGTTTTAATCATTGGTGCTGGCCCTGCCGGATACACTGCAGCTATTTACGCCGCTCGCGCAAACTTGCAACCTATTCAATTATTGGGCCCCCAACCTGGTGGACAATTAACAATTACTACTGATGTAGAAAACTACCCTGGTTTCAAAGATGTTATTCAAGGCCCATGGCTAATGGAACAAATGCATGCTCAAGCTGCTCATGTAGGCACTGATATGCGCTATGAATCGGTAGAAAGTGTTGATTTTTCAAAGCGTCCTTTCGTCGTTACAACTGATACCCCTGCAACTTATACGGCTGATGCGGTAATTATTGCAACCGGTGCACAAGCAAAATGGTTAGGATTGGACAGCGAAACGCATTACCGCGGATATGGTATATCAGGGTGCGCAACTTGCGATGGTTTCTTTTTCAAAAACAAGAACGTTGCGGTTATCGGCGGCGGAAATTCAGCCGTTGAAGAAGCAATATATTTAACTAATCACTGCGCTCATGTGACGCTTATCCACCGTCGTGACCATTTACGCGCTGAAAAAATTGCTCAAGACAGAATGTTTAAAAATCCTAAAATTTCTGTAATCTGGGATTCAGCCGTTGAAGAATTCTTAGGCAGCGATCAACCATTTAGAAGCCTAACTGGTTTGAAGCTTAAAAATTTAAAAACTCAAGAAATTTCAGAGCACGTATTTGACGGGGCGTTTGTAGCAATTGGCCACTCGCCAATGAATGGTCCATTCAAAGATCAGCTGGCATGTGATGCGGAAGGCTACATTATTACAACGCCTGGCAGCACAGCAACTTCAATACCAGGTGTATATGCTGCCGGTGATGTGCAAGACAAAATTTTCCGTCAAGCTGTAACCGCCGCTGGTCAAGGGTGCATGGCTGCCCTTGAAGCAGAAAAATTTGTGAATCATTAGATTAGATTAGATTAGATTAGATTAGATTAGGTAAGACATGAGACTCCGTAGCTTGTTCTGTGGAGTCTCATTTTAAAAATTATTCTTCGCTATCATCTTCGTCATCGTCATCTTCTTCGTCATCATCACTTTCTTCTTTATCGTCGTCTTCGTCACTTTCTTCTTCATCAGCATCGTCTTGATCATTTTCATCTTCTTTTTTACTTGAAGGTTGCGGAGTCGAAGATTTTTTAGAACCTGCTGCAGTTGCTGGAATTTCAACAAGCAAAGCCATTAATTTACTAGAAGCAGCCACAGCACAATCGTGTGCTTTAGTCAGCCCAGAACTAGAAAAAGGATCATTACTTTGCAAAATCAGCTGATTGTCTACAACAAATTTCAGAGCATTTTGAACATCTGAAAATGCAGGGTCCTTATGGTCAATAGTATTATTACACTTAGCAACCATGCCTTTAATAACATCCAACACCTTTTCTGCCTTTGCTGCATCAGGCCTTGAAGCAGCTTCTGTTGCAGCTGGCAACACACTTACAAATGTTTTTATATTTTGTTCATATGCAACTGCTGCATCATACAAATCAGGCGTGACACTTTTGCAAATGTTAGCAGACAACACGCCACAAAAAAGAATCATAAAAATTATGCGCATAAGAATTAGACCATACATATTTTAAATAAATATACATCAATATACTTAATAATAAATTAAACTTCCCAAATAAATAAATTAATGCCTGCGTTAACTAATTTTTAATTTTTAAAGCTATTTATACATTTTGGTACTTCAACGTTAAGTGCAATCATGAACCTTACCCATTCTGTACAAACGCTTGTTTTATATACCTTGTTTCTTGGGCTTACAAATAGCTTAGAGAGCGCAACGACAACGCAATCAACGTTTCTTCCCAACCCTGAATACGAATCGATAGTCAAAAAATCTTGCGCATCTCAATCTGACTTTCCCCCTCTGGTTACACACCAATCTTTATCTGATCCCCAAAAACAATACTGGCTATTATCCCTCGACGGAGGTGGCGTACGCGGCATTCTCCATTTAGCTACCCTTGCAAAGCTTGAAGAACAAACAGGCAAAAGAATTGTCGATTTATTTGATGGTATAGCAGGCACTTCTATTGGTGGAATTATCGCCGCTATTCTTACAATGCCTGATCCTAATGATCCATCAAAACCTAAATACAGCCCCAGACAATTATTGAACATATTTTTTGCACGAGGGCACACGATGTTTCAGCCAAAATGGTTATCATTCAATGGAATTTTACGAACGAAATATAAAACCAACGGCATTAAAGATTTCTTGGCAAACATGTTGGGCAAAAATACCTTTAAAAACAGATGGTTACCAACGGTTTTAGTTACTCATGATTTGCACACCTACAACGTTAAAATATTTTCCACCAATGATAATGAAGATTTTTTCGCCAAAGATTTAGCCATGGCCACTGCTGCTGCGCCAACCTACTACAAGCCACAGCACGTTTACCCAATTAATAATCCTTCATCTAATGGATATTTCGTTAGTGATGGAGGCACCAGCATGAGCAACCCTGCCCTTGCAGGCATTGAATTAATTCATAAACACTATAACGCTGCCATTGACCAAATTCATGTTTTTTCCCTTGGAACGGGCATGTCTAACATAAAATTAACAAACAGCGCATTACGAAGGGGAGCCGGGCTAAGCTGGATGTGGGAATTAACAAACTTATTCATGTACGGCCAACAAAGCGCTGACATTAACACAGCAAGGTTTTTTTGTGGACACAGGTACCACAGACTTAACCCACCATTGCCACTAGCAAATTTAGTATTTGATGACTTATCTGACGCAAACAAAACTGCCTTGATGAGTGCAAATGAAGAAATGTTAAGTGAAAATGCCGCTGAGTTTAATAAAGTTGTAACGTCGCTTACAGCTGCAGCAGATGTTAAACAACCGCGAGCCATTCATGATATGTCACGTGATGTATCACTAGCGGTTATACCGGAGGAAAGTTTTGCTCAAAGCACATATGTCTGGGCAAATAGCTGGTGTAAAACATTGCTTTACTGCCTTGGACGGCTAATGGGATGAGACAGAAACCTGGGCCTGCAATATTTTCAACAGAATGGATTGAATAGCATCTGGGTTTGTTGAGTGAGCAAAACTGCTAAGGTATGTGCCATCAGTTCCCATAACATACACAACACTGGTGTGGTTAATTAGGTAATCGCTAAATTCTGGCTTGTTTTCTTTTTTCGCATAAACGCGGTATTTGTTCATGGCATTTTGCACGGCTGTTTCTGTGCCGGTTAGCATAATAATATTTGGGTCAAAATTAGTACTATAAAGTTTTAACGTTTCGACTGTGTCACGGGATGGGTCAACACTTACGAACAACACCGTTATTTTGTCACGGTCACTGCCCAACATTTGCAATGCCTTGGTAATGTGTTCTAAGGCCATGGGGCATACATCTGGGCAATAAGTATACCCAAAATACACCAGCAATATTTTGCCACGAAATTCCGTGGTGGAACGCGGCTTTCCAAACTGATCAGTTAAAGTGAAATCACCCCCGATTGAGGTTGTTATATCAGTACTATCTTTATAGATAACAGCTGCAGGCTGTTGAAATTTATACAGCCCTAAAACAATTCCCAGGCCAATCGCTAGGCCCGCAACACCCAATATAACGAATCTATGCATTTGTACTTTTTATTTTTTGTAATGGGTCATGGTACACGCAACCGTACTGAAACTGAAGTGGATAGAAATTTGGCATTAGTTATCAATATATTAACTTTTATTGCTGTATATTATTACTAAAGACCAAATATCGACTTCAGGAGTGTTTTTATGCACTGGAATGCATTCCCTAGATTGCTTGTCTTTGTAGTCACAATACTTTATGCAGCACCTGCGCCTTTTGAATTTCATTATCTTACGGCATCAGATGGTGTGAAAATTCGCGTTGGGCGTTTTTGTGGAGAAGGCTCAGCACCTGAAAGTGCAAATAAAATACTGCTGGTATTACCGGGGCTAGTTTCGCGTATTGAACGACACGAACTTTTGGCAAAACATTATGCTTCGTTTGGGTTTGGCGTTTGGGTACTTGATTTTCGCGGGCAAGGCGGGTCACAGCGATTGGTTGAGAACAAGCAAATGATTCACGTTGATGATTTTAGTGAGTACATACGCGATGTTGAAGCGCTAGCACTGTGGGATAAGTTTAATGGCAAGCACATATCGATATTTGGGCATTCAATGGGTGGACAAGTGGCGTTGCAGATTTTACGAAAGCATCCGAAAATGTTTGAATTAGCAGTGTTGGAATCACCTATGGTGCGCATAAAAACAGCACCCTTCCCGTTTTTTTTGGCAGAACCCTTGGCATATATTTTTAAAAATTGGTTTGGGCAAAGTAAACAGTACTGCTTGGGCTATGGAAATTATAACCCCATACAAGAAAGCTTTAAATACAACCGTAACTGTCGTGATAAAGCGCTATTTGAACAGCATTATTATATTCACGAATCTCATAAAGAATTGATACCACGAGACCCAAGTTGTGGGTGGATGCATGCTGCACTTTCAGCATCGAGGATGTTTTTAAACGATTTAAAGCCACTTGGAAATGTGACAACCAAGGTGTTTTTGGCAACAGCTGGAAACGACAAAGTTTTAGATACAAGTCATGATGCCACTATTGTTTCTGCATTTCAAAAAGCAGCGCACCGTGTTTATGCAGACGCTTGGCATTGCTTAATACATGACACCTTAGCCATTAGGCGAACCTATTTGGCAGATGTATCTGCGTTTTTAAGAAACCCTGATTTTTTTATTAATGATCAAAAAACAGCAATATTACCCACAAAAATAGAATGGATAGAATGGATAAGAAGCATGATAAATTTTTGATTGACTAATTTAATTAGTTTAATATATGGTTAAAATATTATTAAAAGACTTATTATTAATTTTTAAATTTCAAAAGGACAAAACCATGACTAAAAACTTGCTCGTTGCGTTTTTAAGCGTTTTTATGCTTAAGGCAACAATTACTGCTGCTCACAATACTGATTTGAAGGCTGCTGATGAACAAATGACTGGTTTACGTCGTTACTCTATCAGCACAGTAACCGCACCATATCAGGCAGCAATTGAAAAAGAGTGTCAACGGAGAAATGTCCATGTTTCTCAGCAAACATTTACACAAATTATCGATTATTCATTTTTAAAAGAGCTGTTAGGCCATGGTAATGTTCCCGATGCAATTGCATATGGTGATTACGATGGTAAGAATAAGTATTACAGTTCTATTGGTAGAGTGTGCCCTGATACACCAATAAAAGCGCCCAGGACATAGCGTTTAAATGCACACTTTAAGTATCATTGTCCTGATATGACACAATTTATGCAGCCACGGCTATAGTCTTGGCTGCATTTTTTTTGCATAACCATCGTTTCCAGTTTTTATTGCTTCTTATCTTTAAGCCGGCTAAATCTATTACTGGTTTAGGAGAAGATCAATGCCCTTAGTTTTTACTTTACAAGAATTCATAGAGAAATCTTTAAAAGAAATAGCACCAGAAATACATACCGATAAGGTTGTGCTAGAGCCTACTAAAGATATTTCACATGGCGATTTAGCAAGCAACGCCGCTATGGTATGTGCAAAAGCAATAGGAATTTCTCCACGCGAATTGGCTGTAAAATTAATTGAAAAAATTACAACCCATGATGCTGTTGTAAGTGCTGAAATAGCAGGGCCTGGATTCATTAATATAAAGCTTAAACCAAGCGCATTACAAAACGAACTAAATCGCATTTTGGCCAGCAAAGCAACCTATGGGGCAAGCACTTTAGGTGCGGGCAAATCCGCGCAAGTTGAATATGTTTCTACAAACCCTACTGGCCCTATGCATATTGGCCATGGTCGCAATGCTATTTTAGGTGACACGGTTGCAAGCTTATTGGAAAAAGTTGGCTATTGCGTTACACGTGAATATTATGTGAACGATGCTGGTGGTCAAACTATAGCATTAGCAAGGTCTGCTTATGTTAGATACAAAGAAGCACTAGATGAGCCTATTTCTGATGATGATTTTGATCAAGATATGTATAAAGGTGATTACCTAATACCTGTTGGTGTTGCCTTAGCACAAAAATATGGCGATTCATTTTTAAACAAACCAGAAGCTGAATGGTTTGAAACTGTTCGTTTGTTCGCCATTGAAGAAATGATGAACTACATTCGACATGATTTGAAGTCACTTGGCATTACAATGGAGTACGCATCAGAAAGCGCGCTAACCAAAGAAGGCTGGGTAACCAAGGCTTTGAAAGTTTTAGAAGCTAAGGGTGATGTTTACACAGGCGTTTTGGAAAAGCCAAAGGGACACCAAGTTGATGACTGGGAAGAGCGCCCTCAGACTTTATTTAGGGCAACTGCCTTTGGTGATGACATTGACCGCGCCTTGCAAAAGTCAGACGGAGCATGGACCTATTTTGCTGGCGATGTTGGTTACCACTACTACAAAATCAGTAGAAATTACGATGTTCTTGTAAATATTTTGGGCTTTGATCACGTAGGATACGTGAAGCGTTTGGTTTCAGCAGTTAAAGCATTAAAGGCG
>CAYUNR010000047.1:0-12090 GCA_964446295.1 uncultured Candidatus Finniella sp.
TTGATGTAATATGTGTATATATGTCGCCGAAAATTTGGCAATATCTTTTTCTAAAAAGTGTCCCTTTATTTCCTTCTTTTTATCTTCAAGTTTTTGAAGAAGTTGTTCGTACCACACAACAAACGTTTCGCTTAGGTCTCGCACTTCCAAAACCTCCCAGCCTGATTCGTACAACTGCTGTTTTATTTTTTTCATTGAAACTGGTCGCATAGGTTTTCCAGTCAGATCAAGTAATGGTTCGGTGGTTTCTTCTACACTGTAATCAAAAATCATTAAAAAGGCGCCTGGTTTAGAAACCCTTGCTAATTGGCGCAGCACTGTAACTTTATCTTCAATTGCGTACAAAACATTGAATAGGTATACAAATGAAAAGAAGTCTCGATCAAATTTCAAACTGACAGAAGCAGCGTCTACAGCAGAAAATTCAATTCCCTTATACTTACTTTTTGCATATTTAATAACAGCTGGGTCTATATCTATACCCCAGACATGTTTGAAGCCATTTTTTACTAAGTAATCAGCTGTTCCACCAAAACCACAACCAACATCTAAGCAATTGCCATTCAAAACTTCTGAAGCTTCCTGTTTTATTTTAGTTATGACCATATCGACAGCCTCTCTATCACCCGCGTGAGTAAAATCACCTCCGCGAAGTTCTGAGAGCATTAATCTTGCTTGATTTAAATTAGAAACAACCGGTTTAGAGGAGGGCCATAAGAAATATCCACCTATCAGTAGAAGCAGAAAAGGCACTGTGTACAAAAGCTTTTTCATATAATTATCTTTTTTGGATAAGAGCCAATTGTACTAATGTATCCATCTGTACGGAAAATTTGTCAACAATCTTTTGTGCAACTAGCGCAATCCATAAATATTTTAGCATTCCTGTCACTGTTATAGTGGTTGTGAGGCGAAGTCCATTTTCTTCAACATGCATTTCGTGTTTACCGTACATTTTTGCGCCCAAAAACTTAGTGCAATCAGTAAACATTTTTTCATGTGAAATTTCGACAAGGGAAATTTGTACTTCAGGTGCACCTTTGGGCTTAAGTGTGAAGACACTGCCAACTTTAAATGGTTGATCAAGTTTGCAGTATTCAAGATCAGCATTCCAAAGCGGCCATTTATTGATGTTGGTCCACAAGGCCCATATTTGTTGCACTGAAACGTTTTGATAAACTTTGCTGTGTGAACGCGTCCACATAATGTAACTCTCTCTTATTGTATGTGAGTTTACTATATATGTTTAAGCAGTAGCTTTCAATGCCTTCATGAAATTACGCAGCTAACAAAACTGGAGCATGTTATGCAGCTTATGGTATTTGGAAATACACTTCATCTATTGAATCAATTTGATTCCCATTGGAAGAGCGTAAAATAGCCATAACGTCAAAACTTCCTGCTTTTTCGGTTTCAAGCACATACCAAATAACGCATTGCTTATTATCTGCCGAGGGGATAGTTGATTTCTCTCTCATGGTCCAATTTCCAGCAGCTGCTTTAACATCTGCTAGCTGTTGTTCTAGCCTTGCTCTTTCAGAGACAAGCTCTGTTCTATTAGCAATTTTTTTAAAAGCAGAGCTAAATAAAGATTCGATAATTGCGTTATAATCTTTACTGACACCTTGCCCATAGTCATTTTGAAATTCATTGTATCTTCTGGCGAGGTCAGCGATAGAATGTAAATCTGTACCTGCTGTATTATAAACCGCATCAATCTCGGTAATTTGATTATTTTCGTCAAACTTTAGAGAGACAATTGTTTTATGCTGACCTATTTTTTCAGAATTCCATGTGAAATGAACGGTGCAAACTTTTTGATCTACGTCACACAATGTTTTCTGAATTGTAAAAATGCAAGGATACGCTATTTCTCGGTTACGTCGTAACTGAGCAAGAAGCGCAGTACGGGTAGAAAGAATTTGCTTATCGTTTACAATTTTTACAACGCTTTCAGCAAAAATTCCGGAGGCTTGGCCTTCATAAGTTGTTGTGTCCGCTTCTCCCACACTTTGCATAAATGTAACATATCGTCTTCCTAATTCTTCTAAACTAGATCGATCACCAGCAAATATATTTGCAAATACATTTATTAAGATGAGTAATTTTAAAATTTTTTTCATGATTTTCCTTGAAAGCTTATGGCGGAGAGGAAGGGATTCGAACCCTCGATACGTTTAACCGTATACACGAATTCCAATCGTGCGCCTTCAACCGCTCGGCCACCTCTCCAAAGGATTCTTGAAGGATACTTGATTTCCTTTTGTGCAGCAAGGGGAGTGCTATGCTCTAGAACAATGTTTTCTGTTCTTTAAGAGGCTGCACGCGAACCTTGCCATCAGCAAAGTGAATATTCGCTTCTTTTGCGGCTTTTAATGCTTGCGCTGAACTGATCACGCCCTTGTCTCCTTCAATCAAACAGAATCCTTTTTCTAGGGTTCGTTGGAAGGAATTTTGGTTAAGCAACATCGCTTGCCATTTCAGGGCCTGCTCCTTTTCTGAAAAAGACTTTGCAAATGCAAAGCTTAAAGGTTTAGCGATTTTTTCTAATTGATTCTCTTGGCGTTCCAAAAACACCACGCTGGAACGCACATAACGTTCAAACCATTCATCTAGCCGTTGGTTTTTTTCAAGCACAATTGATGGTAAATCAGGAATTCTGCGACTTAGGTTTTCCAGCATTAATTTGTAGCGTTCTTGGGTCTGTAATGTTATTCGCTGCAATCTGGTTTCCGATTCACTAATGAATAATTTCAAGCTTTGCTGGTCAGGCGTAGCAAATTCCGCTGCCGCTGTAGGCGTTGGTGCGCGTTTGTCAGATGCGAAATCAATTAAGGTTGTGTCGGTTTCGTGACCAACTGCGGAAATAATAGGAATTTCACTAAAAGCTGCGGCACGCACAACGTTTTCTTCGTTAAATGCCCACAAATCTTCAAGGCTACCACCACCACGAGCCACAATTAGCACATCTGGTCGCTGCGCTAGATTATTAAAACCTTTAATTGCTGCAGTTATTTGATCAGATGAGCCTGGACCTTGCACCAACACAGGCCAAACAAGCACATGACAAGGAAAACGATCACCAATTCTGTGCAAAATATCACGAATTACGGCACCAGTTGGCGATGTAATTACACCAATAGTGCTGGGGAATTTGGGCAGTTCACGTTTACGGTCAAACAAGCCTTCTTTTTGCAATTTGCTTTTTCTGTCTTGCAAAATTTTAAGTAGGGCACCCTGCCCCGCGGCTTCGACGTGGGTAATAACCATTTGGTATTTCGAACGTCCGCCATAGGTAGTAAGCTTGCCCGTTGCTATTACCTCTAAACCATCTTGAAGGGGGGCTGTGGTTTTTGTTCCACGCCACATAACGGCATCGAGCACACAATCAGCGTCACGCAGTGCAAAATATGCATGACCAGAGCTGTGTAACTTAAACCCAGAGATTTCACCACGCACGCACACTTGCGCGAATTGCGATTCAACCACTCGCTTTAAAAGCTGGGAAAGCTCAGAAACAGAAAAAACCGCTACATTTTCAGCTTGGGCGTACACATTAACCAAATAATTTGAAACTTTTATTATAGTCATAGCACAAATTCCTCTTTATGTTTCCATTAAAAACCTGCAAACTACCCCGATGCCTTACGATAATTTTTTTGAGCAAGAACTGAATGTTTTAAAATCAGAGGGACGCTACCGTGTCTTTGCTGATTTAGAGCGGCATGCCCATAATTCACCTGTTGCAACGTGGCATTCTGCCAATGAACCCAAACCGGTGGTTGTTTGGTGCAGCAATGATTATTTAGGCATGAGTCATCACCCCAGTGTTATTGAAGCGGCGATACAAGCAACTAAAGCATATGGAGCTGGTTCTGGTGGCACACGTAATATTTCAGGCACGGCCCATTTACATGTAGAACTTGAACGTACCATTGCGGATTTGCATGAAAAAGAAGCAGGACTCGTTTTTACATCTGGCTATGTAGCTAATGAAGCTGCGTTATGCACCTTAGCTAAAGGCTTGCCTAATTGTGTGGCATTTTGCGATGAAAAAATTCATGCATCCATGATTCATGGCATAAGCCATAGCCGTGTGCCAAAACATGTGTTTTCACACAATAATTTAAATGAATTACGCAAACAGCTAGAGCAATATGACAAAAAGCAACCTAAGCTGATTGCTTTTGTTTCTGTATATTCCATGGAGGGAGATTTTGCCCCCATAGAAGTTATTTGCGATTTGGCTAAAGAATACAATGCCCTAACCTATTTAGATGAAGTGCACGCAGTTGGCATATATGGCAAGGGTGGCGCGGGGTTAGCAAATGCACTTAATCAACAACACCGCATTGATGTTATTCAAGGAAATTTTGCAAAAGCTTATGGCGTGATTGGTGGCTACATTACTGGGTCAAAATCCCTAGTTGATTATGTGCGCAGTTTGGCCTCTGGCTTTATTTTTACAACATCTCTTCCGCCAATGGTGGCAAGTGCTGCAACAACATCTATTAAAGTATTGCAAGAAGCAGATGACCTGCGCGAGAAGCTTTGGGATAATGTTAATTTGTTAAAAAGACTTTTGGCCAAAACGCAAGTGAATTACCACCATACCCCAAGCCATATTGTGCCAGTGGTTATTGGTGACGCCAAAGCCTGCAAAGACTTTACCGATGCACTTTTACACGATTTTGGTATTTACGTGCAACCAATCAATTATCCAACTGTCCCCAGAGGGGAAGAGCGCCTGCGCCTAACGGTAACACCGTTTCATACAAAAGAAATGATTCATGATATGGTCAATGCCCTTAGTTGTTTATGGGGCAAATTTTTCATGAAAATGGCTGGGTGAATTACTTCGCCAATTCAACAACTAAGCTGTTTCCAGAAACTTCCACAACCTTAACTTTTGAACCAGTTGGGAGATCAGGTCCTGTTACTGTCCAGTGGCCATCGCCAATTTTCACACGCGCTTGTCCGTTTGTGATTGGTTCTTGAAGGGTGATTGTTTTATTAATCATCGCTTTTTTCATGTTATTGACCAAAAACTTAGGTTCTTTGTTTTGGAACTTATAGCCAAAAAAGCTAACTACCAAACCAAGTACCAAGAAAATGACAATGGCAGGAGCGCCTGAAAAACCCAATAAGTACACAAGGCCAGAGGTAAGTAAACCGCTAATACCAAACCACAACATGAATATGCCTGGGAACATTAGCTCAAATGCTAAGAATGCCACGCCTAAGCTCATCCACTGCCAAGAAGCCATATTCATACAAAAATTAAACATCGCATCCATAAATTATCTCCGTTAGGCTTTCTTTGATTTTGGGTTTGAATCGGTAGCATCTAAAAGCTCACGAATTCCTTGAATTGAACTTAGCATATTCGTAGCTTCATAAGGTAGCATAATCACCTTCTGATTAGGTGAACATGCAAGGTCTTTGAATGCTTGAACGTAGCGTTCAGCAATGAAATATTGTAATGGCATTGGTCCACTAGTCTTGATAGCATTTGACATTGCGATAGTAGCGTTTGCTTCCGCTTCTGCTAAACGTTCACGACCATCGGCTTCGCGGCGCGCAGCCTCTAACTTACCTTCAGCTTGCAAAACAGCTGCTTGCTTCTCGCCTTCAGCTTTTAGAATTTCAGATTGACGCTGACCTTCTGCTTCTAAAATTGAAGCACGTTTTTCACGCTCTGCTTTCATTTGGCGCCCCATGGAATCAACCAAATCTCTTGGTGGCTTAATGTCTTTAATTTCAATACGGGTTACTTTTGTGCCCCATGGATGAGTTGCACCATCAATAACTTCCAGAAGACGTGCATTGATTTTTTCGCGGCATGACAACAATTCATCTAAATCCATTGAGCCCATAACCGTACGAATGTTGGTCATGGTTAAATTTAAAATTGCAACTTGAAGGTTAGTCACTTCGTATGCTGCCTTTGATGCATCAAGAATTTGATAAAAGATCACCCCGTCAACATTCACAACTGCGTTATCTTTGGTGATAATATCTTGCGATGGAACTTGCAGGACTGATTCCATCATATTGATTTTAGATCCAACCGCATCAACGAAAGGAATAATTAGGTTCAGACCAGGTTTTAAGGTTTGAATGTAACGCCCAAAACGTTCAACTGTGTGTTCATACCCTTGTGGTACAATGCGTACTGATCGTATTAAATAAATACCAACTAGCGCTGCAAAACCATATATTACATATTCCACTGAGATAATCCCCTACTTTTTACCAAGGGTACCATAACCATGATTTTTTGCCACCTGTTACCTTTTTCATGGCATAAAGCTCGAGCTTCTCAAGCGTTGCATTGTAGCGTCCTATACAGCCGCCATCATATTCAACATCTTCTTTTAATTTTTTCAGATAAAGATAAACCGGTTCAGTTGTGGCTTTGTAATAGGGTTCTCCGCGGATTCTGTCGCCACTAAACATAGAGATAAGCTGAGGTTTTGCTAAAAATATTCCACAATATTTTAGGCATCTTTCTATTGTAGCGTTGGGATCTCCCTCAACAGCGTCTTCCGAAGCAAAAAATTCTTCTTGAAATACGTCTATGTCAGCAAATGTTTTGATTTTTGCGCTTAAGGTAATTCCCTCGTCGCGTTTAAGTTTGAAATTGGCGTAGCGGTCTAATATGGAATTCATACTTTTCATATGTTCAATAAGACGTTCACGACCAGCAAATTGTGTAGCTTGTGGTAATGAGTCCATTTCTTGTTGTGTATAGATTTTGCATACTGACCACTCCCTTAGGCAATATTCTATATCACCCAGATAAGATTCAATTTCAGACAGTTCGCCACAGGCCCATATGCAAGGCCATAAGGTGAGAAGTACAAAAACCTTATCAATCATTACCAAATTACCTATTTGAGTAACTATATTTAGTGTAACGAGCAATTAATGAACAAATAGTAAATATCGTGAAAAATTATTTCTCCTATTCAACGTGCTATCACTTTTGCGTAGATTAAAAAAACAAAAAGACTTAACATGCGAAGTTATGAGTCAACGTCTACATTAGTGTTTTATGCGTAATCAAACTCCGCCAATAATTACCCAAGCAACCGGAAAAGCTTTGCGCCTAAAGGACAATTGCTTTGCTGAGGTAATAAGCAGTAGTGGCGATACAGAACTGCCTTTTTGCCTTCCTGGGGAAGAAGTGGAATTTGAACGGGTGCAATACCCAAGGCGCACCAATACCTATTTCAAACAAGTACTTAAGCCATCTAGTGAACGACAACCTGCTGCATGTAAGCATTTTACGGCTTGCGGAGGATGCATATTACAACACGCTAGTGAAGGATTTTACAAAGAATTCAAAACGGCGTTACTAACTCAGGCATTTTTAGATAATGGCCTGAATCCGTATGTTATTGAACCTATTAAGGTAGTGCCGCCGGCTCAACGACGCCGGGCTAATCTTGAAGCTGTTAAAAAAGGTGATAAGCTTTTCATGGGTTTTCACCGTCTTCAAAGTCACCAAATTATTGATATGGAAGAATGCCCGGTTTTAACGCAACCGTTGCAAGAGGCCCTTCCCTTTTTGCGCACAGCCTTAGAAAATTTGCTTGAACCCTTTCAAAAATCAACAATTTTTATTTTAGAGCTAGAAGGCCTAGTAGATATTGCCATTGAAGTTCAAGGGGTTAATAAGCTAACCGAAGATCAACGCACACAACTAAGCGCCATTGCTGAACAAGCTAGGTGGAAAAGGCTGCAATTTAGGCATCGCAAGGTGTATGACGTGCTATGGCAAGTAGCACCTATGACAACTAAATTTGGTCAATTAACAGTACCGGTGGACCCTTGGGCGTTTTTACAAGCCAGCAGCCTGGCGCAGGGGTGGATGCAGGATATTGTAATTCAGACCTTGGATAAAACAGGTCAGCAACCGAAGCTTTTGGATTTATTTTGCGGACGCGGCACGTTCAGCGGCGTTTTGTTGAATTATGGCCCAGTAGATGCGTTTGAAGGCGCTCCTAAAGCTATTGAAGTACTTACAGAAGCAGCCAAAGGATTTCCATTGTCTGCATACGTTCAGGACCTGTTCGAGAATCCTTTAGATACAAAAGCATTAAATGACTATAGTACGGTGGTGATTGACCCTCCGCGTGCCGGTGCTGAAAAGCAAATACAGCAACTAGCCCTAAGCAAGGTACCGTTGATTATTTATATATCATGTAATCCCCATACGTTTGCCAGAGACGCAAAAGTTTTGGAAAATGGCGGATACACCTTGGAAGTTGTGCACCCAGTAGACCAGTTTTTATGGGCTGCCCATTTAGAAGTGGTTGGAATTTTCAGGAAATAGAATAGCCATACTACATGCTAAATGGCGAAAATGCATAAACTCCTTTCATTTTATTGCTGAGTAGTTCAAAATTTTTACATGGACTACTGACCTATGAAAAGGAATACGTATGAAATACTTGCGTTTAGTCTGTTTAGTTTCTTTGATTATTCCCCCTATTTTTGCTACTGCAGGTGACGGCAGTTGGGAAAATTTATATTCTCTTGATGAAACACCAAAACCCACAAGTAGCAGTAGTCATGGAGATGATGATAGCGATGATTCAGATACAGAAGTTTCCGTAACGCATAGAAACGATAAAATTGCCGCCATTCAGCTTTCTTTGCTTGATACACGCGCTCGTCTTGAAGCCATTTTTAATGCATTAAATTGTGAACAGCCGAATATAGATGAGGCTATCGTTGCACTGAGCCATTATCAATGTTTGCTTATCGCCAAAGTTCCCACTATGTTGCAAGAGCTTCAGCGCATTAAAGAACTGCAGGACGCATCAGCGCAATCCAATGGAGATAATGAAAAAGAAGATGACGCCTAAATTCTAACTCTTAGTCCACTTTGCAGCCAATAGCAGCGGGGCGTACAAATCTTCTTTCATACTGATAGTGACGCTTTTTTCTTCTGCAATATTTGGTACGCTTTGCACAAAATTCACACAAGTATAATTTAAATTGAAATAGCACATATTTTAATATATTGTTTCAAACAGTATCATTTTATTTATATAAGTGCTCCAACTTATGAAAAAATTTATAATAGTTTCATTAGCTGTAATATTTTCATTATCTCTACATGCAAGCAACACACCTAATAGACATCAAAAAAAAGGTAAATCAACCTATAATAGGAATTTGGTAGCATATATTCAAAAATTGCTCGGACCTCAACCCTCCTTGAGAATGTTCACAGGTCAATTTTGCCTACCAGAAAGTCTGTTCGCTAGGTACCACTTTGCTGAAGTGGAAGAAGTAGGTCTGCTAGAAACAACATTATCTTATAAGCTAGAAACAAAAGCAGCCCATGGCATAGCGCAAACTTCTTCCTCTTTAACTTCTACAAGCAATCCCTACTGCGTGCTCAGCGCCAGAACATCATTAAATATTGATGGCAATCCTCAGGAAATATTCTTAGCAATAAGAAACAATCTAAGCACCAGGTCCTTACCCTTACTTCATCATTCAAGAGATTATGCTCTCAGGAACTTTGATGGAAAATTACTTTATGACGGAACTTTTGAGGGAATAAAAGAGCTTGTCTCTTCGTTGCAGGGTCGAGAACCATCAATTATTTCTGCAGGTGCTGGGCCTTCTTCTGCATCAGATAAGCAGCAAATCATCAATGAAGTAAAAGTTGAGCACATCTATGCAAAATCAAAAAAACCACATGTTATTGCCTTTGTAACAACAACGTCCAAAGAAGCTTTATCTGGAAAAGTATTGAATGAAGCTCCTAAACAAACCAGATATCTTTTTGACATTAACCTGACAGATGGTTCGGCTATAAATATTCCAAGTCCAGAAACATTAACTTTTGAAGACATGAACGTAAGCAGTGCTTATGATCCAACAGGTATTTGGGTTGCAGCAGCATCCCCTGTTCTTCATGTGCTACGTCTTGCTACTGACACCCTTGCCTTTACAGCAGATTATACCATCAATATTTCTGTTCCTCGACTTAATTCAACACCCAATATTTACTTAGAAACTAAGCATCCCAGTAGTGTCATTATGCGAAATGGGAAACCTGATTATTTAGAAACATCCAGTAATGGTAACAATTATATTAGTCTTCTCACTGGATCAAAAGGAAGTAACACGCATTTTCTTGTGAGTCGAACTTCTTCTTTAATAGCTCATCAGAAACAGTTTTTTGATCAGGGTTTTAATAGAAAAGTATCAATCCTTAAAACACTTCCTGGGTCAGATTTCCCCGTTCCGTTTGTCGAAGATTTAACAACTGGAATAGTATCACCGTTGCTAACTCAAAGACAACTATGCAGTATAGGCTGCGACATAAGCAGTGCATTTCTTATGGAAGAAATTAGATCTTATTTACCTGAGATGCTTCCGTTAGATAATGATATTGTACTAATTACAACCAAATCCGCTCCTAAATCGAGAAGTTTTATTTTTGGAAATATTGAACCACAATTAAAAATGCAGATTCAAAAAATAGCTTCACTTAAAGGAGGAGTGAGCGTTTCTCCCAAGCTTGACGCTTATGTGAATGTAGAAAAATCCGCAGGAACGGTGCCAAACTCTTCTGTTGAATTAAGTAGAAAGGATGGAACTCTCATTGGCTATGCCTTAGCAATGGATGCACCTGTTTCTCCTGTTGATTTTTGTCAATTCAGCTGTTCATACTCAAAACCTATCCCGGGCATATTACTTCAGGGACGTAGAGATACTGGAATCGTCTTTTTGCATATTCATGGGGGCCCTCATGCAAAAACATCTGCATATAAATTTGATGCTTTTTCTCAGTACTTAGCATCATTTGGCCATGTCGTTGATGTTAACTACCCTGGCTCTACAGGATTAGGTCATGCTTATAAATCCTATAGTGATGGTAATTGGTCAGGTGTTGTTGATATTTTAGCTGAAATCGCTATGCAGTTTGCTATACAAGGTAAAAAAGTTGTTGCCGTTGGTACAAGTTTTGGCGCCTATGCAACCATGAAAATGGCAGACAAATATCCTGACCTTTTGGCAGGCGCTATCGCAATTAATGGTATATATGATCTTCACGAAGGCTTAAGTGAAGAAGCAACCATGGGTGATAAGACAAATGCCATCGAATGGAGTCACCAATTTGGTGGCTCAGATGGAGATGAAACCCTTAATCACAATTCAGTAATTTTCGGATCACCACTTCCACTCGCAAGGGTAAAGTGCCCTACTCTGCTTGTATCGGGAGGAGAAGATAAGACATGCTTACCTGCACAAACAGAAAAAATGTTCAGTGTGCTTGCACCATCCGCCATTGCCTATCACTTGCACTCCAAAGATATGGGGCACAGCCATAATGGTGCCGACAATGTTATTATCACCAGCATCATCGGTCCTTTCTTACACGTTTATGTAAACAGAGATGTAATTTTTGAGCCTTTCCCCCAAGCTACCGCACGTCTTGTAGCAGATGGAAATGATCTTGCTATGTGTGGGTTGCCTGGCTGGTCATTAAAAAGTAATGCACCTAGACGTAGCGAAATGCTCGATGCTGAACTCACTGCTTTAGGTGCAATAATTCATTAGCCAATATGTTCTTATTGCTTCGAAGCAATAAGAACATTATACCCACTTTGCAGCCAATAATAGCGAGGCGTACAAATCTTCTTCCATGCTGATAGTGACGCTTTTTTCTTCCGCAGCAGTTGGGGCACATGATGTGAACTTTATTTTAGGAGCATTACGTATAATTGCTAGGGGGGTTTGTTCATCCCCCTCTCCCATCACGAAAACAGCAGAGGTTGCCAATGCATCAAGAATATTGATTTGGGTTACATGTAGCAGGTTTCCATAAATATCTGGCTTATTAACATAAGAATGCAGCGGTTCAAACCCACACCACCCCAAGGTAATTCCCGTAACGCCCCGACGCATTGGGGTTGTATGACTATCGGTAATAATAACCCCTAAGTTTTTTATGGAAAATTTAGTAGTCAAATGTTGCCAAATTGTGTGGGCAACAGCCTGCACGTTTTGGGGGTACAAAATATACATCCTATTACTATTTGATTCATCAATGCCTGC
>CAYUNR010000048.1:0-12020 GCA_964446295.1 uncultured Candidatus Finniella sp.
CCGATTGCAAAATTCTTAAATGATGATCAATTAAATACACTACAAAAAATTTGCGGTGTAGGCGTTGGTGCATCTGTGTTTTTTGTCTGCGATATGAAATCTATGAAAGCAGCTAAGAACGCTGGTTTGGCACGTACAAAAATAGCTCAAGATTTGGACATTATTGAAAAAGACTGTTTCAAGTTCTGCTGGATTGTTGATTTTCCAATGTATGAACAAGACGAAGAAACAGGAAAAATTGATTTCTCCCATAACCCATTTTCAATGCCTCAAGGCGGTTTGGAATCATTAAACACAATGAATCCGCTAGATATTAAAGCCTTTCAATATGACATTGTTTGTAATGGTATTGAACTATGCAGTGGTGCAATTCGTAACCACTTACCAGAAGTTATGTACAGAGCATTTGAAATTGCAGGTTATGCAAAACAAGATGTTGAAGACCGTTTTGGTGGATTGTTAAATGCATTTAAGTTTGGAGCGCCACCGCACGGTGGTTGTGCGCCAGGTGTTGATCGCATTGTAATGTTATTGGCCGATGAGCCTAACATTCGTGAAATTATTGCGTTCCCATTGAATCAACAAGGTCAAGATTTGCTTATGCAAGCACCATCATTAATTGAGAATGATCGCTTAAAGGAATTGCATGTTCGTGTGCAACTTCCGCCGCAAAAGATTGTAGCAAAAAGCGAAAATTAGATAGCCATATAAAGCTTTTTCATAAAAGCTTTGAGCGCTTAAATGTCTATGAAGTGCCTAATAAAAATACTGGTGATTTCTCTTACGCTATGTGTGGTGGTGAGCGCTGCTGATTTCGATGAAGACGCTGTGAACAACATCGGAAAAGGGCAATGCCAAAACTATGACTACCATGATATAGAGTATGAATTAGAAAAAACGCAGAGAATGCTGATTGAGTTTGGCTCTATTGCCCAAGAACAAGAAGCCATACGTGATGGTATCAAGCTCACCAAAAGAGACATTGCACGTCTTCACAAAAAGCTTGATGTATTAGAGAAGCTAGCGTTAGCTATATTAAAACTAAAAAATTCTAAAAAAGAAGATAAGAAATAATTCTATATCTTCTTTATAAATTATCCTTCAATAACCCCATCATCAGCAAATTGCTTTGGAACAGAGGCTTCGTAACGACCTTCAGTCTCAAGGGACTTGGCAATACGCTCTTCCTCTTCATCAAGGGCTTTACCATGCTTCACATTGAAGTAAAGCAATAGAGGAGAAGCTACGAAAATTGATGATAATGTTCCAATAACCATACTGATTAGGATAGGTAGTACGAATACCGCAATAACAGGTCCGCCGAACATGAACAGGGCTAATACTGCAAGGAAAGTCGTGACAACAGTTAAAATTGTTCTAGACAATGTTTCGTTAATGCTTTTGTTCAAAATTTCTACAAGAGTGATTTTACGACAGCGTTTAATATTTTCGCGAATTCTATCTAACACAACAATGGTATCATTAATTGAGTAGCCGGCTGTAATTAGAATGGCTGTAATTGCCGTTTCATTAAATTCTAATGGGAACAAAGAATACATTCCTAAAATAAGAAAGCAATCGTGAGCAAGGGCAATAACTGCGCATAAAGCAAAGCGCCATTCGAATCTGAAAGCCACATAAATAAGAATACCAAGTAATGCGTACAAAACAGCCATTAAGCCATTGTGTACCATTTCATCACCAACTTTTGGGCCAACGGTTTCAATTCTTCTGTATTCAACTCCATCGCCTAGTATAGTCTTTATGCTATTAACTGCAGTTTCAGGGATGTTACTCTTGCCTTCAGCATTTTCAAATTTAATCATTAGGTCTTGAGCTGAACCGAATTCCTGAATAGCAACGTCACCAAGTTTCAAAGGTTCAAGTTGTTCACGTAACTGGTGTATATTTGGGGCAATAGGCATGCGAACTTCCATTACCACGCCACCTTTGAAGTCGATGCCATAGTTAAGACCTTTAAACAAAAGGCTGCCCATGAAAATAAGGGTGGACAGAATCACAATAGAAAAAGTGATTTTACGTTTACCAATGAAGTCAAAATTGGTGTTGTGAGGAATAAGATTTAGAACAGCCATATTTTTCCTTAAATGGGCAAGGTTTGAACTTGTTTATTTTTAAACCACCAAGCGGTTACTAGTTTAGTAACAGATAGGGCAGTGAACATTGATACAGAAATACCAATTGCTGTGGTAACAGCGAATCCGCGAATAGGACCTGAGCCAAATTCATACAGCACACCTGCTGCAATAAGCGTGGTAAGATTAGAGTCTATAATAGTTGTCATTGCTCGCTCATAACCTGCTTCAATGGCAGCTAAGGCGGCAGTGCCTGCTCTTAGTTCTTCTTTTATACGCTCATAGATTAACACGTTAGCATCAACGGCCATACCAATGGTCATTGCAATACCGGCAATGCCTGGAAGAGTAAGCGTTGCTTGCAACAAAGAAAGGCCAGCAAAAAGTAGGACCATGTTAAAGACTAATGCTAGGTTTGCAAAAAGACCAAACATAGAATAGCCCAGGAACATAAAGACAGAAACCATTAGAAAAGCGATAACAGTAGCATTGCGTCCGTCATGAATTGAATCTGCGCCAAGGCTTGGGCCAACTGTTCGTTCCTCAACAACTTTTAAAGGAGCGGGCAGAGAACCTGCTCGTAACAACAAAGCCAATTCATTTGCTTCTCTGATGGTTCGAAACCCACCAGTAATTTCTGCATTGCCATTTGGGATGGCTGATCTAAATACAGGTGCAGTCAGTACTTTTCCATCTAATACAATGGCGAATTGCTTACCAATGCTGTTTGCTGAAATATCAGCAAATTTACGAGCTCCAACATTGTTAAAGCGCAATGAAACACCAATTTGACCAGTTTGAGGATCCGTTGTAGCCTGCGCATCAACTAAATTATCGCCACTTACCGAAACTTGGTTTCTCACTGCAATTTTATGTGCGCCGTCTTCCTCTCCGCCACGTATATAATCCATCATAGTTGAGTCAGGTCCTACATGACCTGTATTTTGTGCGCCACTATCAACCATATTGAATGTCATTTTGGCAGTTTTACCAAGGCGCTTCTTAACTTCTTGAGGGTCATCAACACCAGGAAGCTGAATAATAATGCGATCAGTTCCTTGACGAAGAATGGTTGGTTCCTTAGTGCCTGTTTCATCGATACGACGACGAATAACTTCAATTGATTGCTCGATAATTAATTTTGAGCGATTTTGCGCAGCAATTGGGTCAACAGTAATGCTGACTTGTCCCTGTTCAGAAACGTCTGTTAGAAGTGACGAGTCAATTTTTTTGATGATGCTAGAAATTTTATCTTTATTGGAAATATCTTTTAAATCAAAAAAAAGTTTGGGATTGCTTTCTCTTCCTTCAACACGAAGGTTCAAGTACATTATGTGTTCTTTGCGGAGAGCGCCACGAACATCAGCAAGAAGGTTACTTAAAAATTCTGCATTAACAGCTTTTAAATCAACTTCTAACTGAAGGTGTGATCCACCTCTTAGGTCAAGTCCAAGACTTACTGTGTTCTGTAACCAAGAAGGAAATTTTTCAGCAAGTTCTTTGCTTACCATATTCGGTAAGCAAAAAAGTATGCCGGCTACGCAAGTCGCAATAATTGTAATTTTGCGTGTTTGAGATAATCCAAATAACATCATGGGTTTTTATTCACTTACTTAGATTTTTTTGTTGGTTTTTTTGAAGCTGTTTTTTTAACCGCAGAATTTGTTGCTGCCTTAGCTTTAGTTGCTGCTTTTTTAATTGCTTTTGTAGGCTTTACAGAAACAGGCTTTGCCATTTTAGGAGCTGCTACTTTAGTTGCAGTAGTTTTCACAGTTTCAGCAACTGGCTGAGTTTTTGCAAGAACTTCAGTTACTGTTGCTTTAACAACACGAACTTTTACATTGTCAGCGATTTCAAGGCTGATTTCACCGTCGTTAATAATTTTATCAACAGTTCCTAAAAGACCGCCAGCTGTTACAACGCGATCACCACGACGTAATTCTTTTAAAACTTCTTGATGAGCTCGAGTCTTTTTTTGCTGTGGGCGTAAAATAAGGAAATAGAAAATGACAAAAATAAGGAATAATGGAATGAGCTGCATCATGTCAAATCCTGCTCCGCCACCATTGGCAAATAACATCGATGTGCTAAGAATTGAAGCTATTAAAAAACCTTTCACAAAACTCTCCTTTGTAAACTTAAAATTTAGTACATGGTTCACCCTAACAAAATTTATGGTACATTCCCAGTGGGTATTTAGAATTTTAGAAAATTAACAATGGATTTTATTTTTGAGTATTACGCCTGGATTAAGGTAATGCATATTGTTTCTATTGTTGCATGGATGGCAGGCTTGTTTTATTTGCCAAGGCTTTTTGTGTATCACACAGAGTATCCTGAGAACGGAAAAATGTTAGAGGTGATGGAGGAAAAGCTTTTTCGAATGATTATGCAGCCAGCAATGCATATGGTGATTTTTACAGGTGTTTTGTTGCTATTTATGCCAGGTTACTCAGTCGCACCCTGGGTTCATGCAAAACTTACTTGCGTATTTTTGTTAATTATGTTTCACTTTAAGTTAGGCAGTTGGAGAAAACAACTTAAACAAGGTGTTTGCTCTAAGTCTTCAAAGTTCTTTAGAACCATCAACGAGATTCCCACCGTCCTTCTAATTTTAATAGTCATATTTGTTATAGTAAGACCTTTCTGAGAGAATTTATGCATTTACAAGATTTAAAAAAGAAAACCCCAGCTGAGCTTTTAATTATTGCTGAAGAGCATGATATAGAGAGTGCAAGCAGCTTGCGTAAGCAAGATTTAATGTTTGCAATATTAAAAAAATTAGCTGAAAAAGATATTGCAATTTATGGCGATGGAGTCATAGAAATTTTGCAGGATGGTTTTGGTTTCCTTCGTTCTCCTGAATCAAACTATTTGCCAGGTCCAGATGATATTTATGTTTCGCCAAACCAGGTGCGTAGGCTTGGGCTCCGTACAGGTGATAGTGTCGAAGGTGAAATTCGTGCTCCCAAGGAAGGTGAGCGTTATTTTGCATTAATAAAAATCAAAAAAATTAATTTTTCAGAGCCAGAAGAAATACGTCATCGTATCAATTTTGATAACCTGACTCCTTTATATCCAGATAGGCGTTTGAATCTTGAGTATGGAGATGGTAAGCCTTCTAAGGATTTTACATCTAGAATTATAGATTTGGTTTCTCCAATGGGTATGGGGCAACGTGCGTTAATTGTTGCGCCACCTAGAACAGGTAAAACTGTGATGTTACAAAGCATCGCGCATTCTATTACCACTAATCATCCAGATGTTTACTTAATTGTTTTATTGATTGATGAGCGTCCTGAAGAAGTAACAGACATGGCAAGGTCGGTAAAAGGCGAAGTTGTCAGTTCAACTTTTGATGAGCCGGCAGCTAGACATGTTCAAGTTGCTGAAATGGTTATTGAAAAAGCAAAGCGTTTGGTTGAACAAAAAAGAGACGTTGTTATTCTTCTGGATTCAATTACTCGTTTGGCACGTGCATATAACACGGTGGTTCCTTCATCAGGTAAGGTTCTAACTGGTGGTGTCGATGCAAACGCGTTGCAACGTCCAAAACGTTTCTTTGGTGCTGCACGAAATATTGAAGAAGGTGGCTCGTTAACAATTATTGCTACGGCTTTGGTTGATACTGGATCGCGTATGGACGAAGTTATTTTTGAAGAATTCAAAGGTACAGGAAATGCGGAAATTGTGCTTGAACGCAAACTTTCAGATAAGCGTGTTTTTCCAACAATTGATATTAATAAGTCGGGTACACGTAAGGAAGAATTGCTGGTAACAGATAAGGCAGAGCTTGCTAAAATGTGGGTATTGCGTCGTATTCTTAACCCTATGGGTACGGTTGAAGCGATGGAATTTTTGCTGGATAAGCTTAAATTTAGCAAGACTAACCATGACTTTTTCCAGACAATGAATACCTAAGGTGGGCAATGTTAACCCTGAATTACTGTATTTATGATTGTTTTGCAGAGGTTCCGTTTCAGGGGCACGCTGCTGCTATTGTTGATGTTCCAAAAAAACTTGATCATGAGCTAGCAACTAAAGTTGCAGTTGAGCTTTGTCAAACGGTTACATGTTTCGTTTGGAAAGAAAAAGGCCAAGTTTGGGTTGAGACTTTAACAAAAGATGGCAGTATTTGGCCAATTAGCCATGGCTTGCTGGGTGTTGCTAAGCATCATGCTGTTGAGCAAGAAATTCTGTATACGTCTGGAGGTTCGTTTGAAGTTCAAACAAAAAAAGACACTGTGGTGGTTTCTGTTCCAAAGCTTTGTTTGGAAATTACGGAAATGCCAGAACGGTTAAATCAAGCGTTTGATATTATGCCTGTGTCAGTTCGTGAAATGGGAAAAACATGCGTGGTTGAGTTACGCACTGTTGAGGAGCTTGCAAATCTAGAGGCTGATTTTAACAGAATTGCTCGTCTTGATTATGATCGAATTGTATTGACCGCAGAAGATGATACTATTCCATATGATTATGCATACCGTTATTTTTCCCCCAAACATAATATCAATGAGAATAATGGCAGTTTGTACGTTCAAACTTTTTTACCTTTGTTTTGGTCGGAGCGTTTGAAAAAAGAACATTTTTCCTTTTTGCAGTTGAGTGAGCGCAAGTCAGTAGGTGAGGCGACAATTAGTGGGGGGGGTGTTCAAGTTGAAGCGCCAGTTAAAAAAATATTTGAAGGTGCTTTGAAAGTGTTATGAAGCTTTTGTATGTTGTTGCAAAGTCTGAATATTTTTTAAGTCACCGCCTTTTTTTATGTCTTCAGGCCCAATCATCAGGGTTTGAGGTTGCAGTGGCAACAGCAGAATTTTCAAAAAAAAATAAATCAAAAATAGCTAACATAAATACTTTCTTGGTAAGGTTTAAACGAGGAAGTTTGAATCCTTTCATTGAGATTAAGACAATTTTTGATTTGCTTATTGCATTTAGAAAATTTAGACCATCGCTTGTGCATAATGTGGCGTTGAAGCCGGCATTATATGGAGCAGCCATAGCTAGATTTTATGGAATACCCAGCGTTAATGCTATTAATGGATTTGGGTATATTTTTACATCTCGCCATATTAAGGCTCGTTTCCTAAGGCCTTTTGTAAAATTTGCGCTTAAATTCATTCTTAATCATTCAAGCGTTACGGTATTGGTTCAAAATCAACAAGATTTTGAGTCATGCAAGCGGTTGCTTCCAAAAAGTGTTTTATATCTTGTCCTGGGGTCGGGAGTGGATGTGAAAACTTTTTATCCGGCGGTTAGGCAGGGCATTTTTACCTTTACGCTTGTTGCACGCATGTTGTGGAGCAAAGGAGTAGGGGAGTTTGTTGAAGCAGCGGAGAATTTTGTAAAAAATAATCCATCTGCGAAAGTGCGTTTTTTGCTTGTGGGCGACCCCGATCAGGAAAATCCAGAATCAATTCCTTTGGCAATTTTAAAAAAATGGCACCAAGAAGGTGTGGTTGAATGGTTGGGGCATGAGGACAATATTCAGCATGTCTACGCGCAAACGCATGTGGCGGTTTTGCCAAGCTACAGGGAGGGGCTTCCTAAGTCGCTGATCGAAGCGATGGCATGCGGTCTGCCAATTATCACTACTGATGCAATAGGTTGTGGTGATATTGTGCATGATGGCAATGGTATGAAAGTTCCTGTCCAAAATATTGTCGCTTTAGAAAAAGCATTTGAAAAATGTTTTTTTGATAAAAAATTATGTGAAAAAAAGGGGCAGCAGGGTCGTAAGGAATCAGAGACAGTATACGCAAGTGATGTTGTTAACAGGCAAATTATAGAAATTTATACTAAAATTTTACAAAAAATCTAAAGAAAGATGTCTTGTTTGTCATAGGTGAATATGCTACTTGTAGCGGTAGTGTGAATATCCCTATCTTTTTTTGTGACCTACGTCGTTACTGAAGCGTGTATTAAGTGCAAGTATACTGACTGCGTTGAAGTTTGTCCGGTGGACTGCTTTTTTGAAGGGGAAAACATGCTAGTGATTGATCCTGAAATTTGTATAGATTGTGGTGTTTGTGAGTTAGAGTGTCCGGTTGAGGCCATATTGCCTGACACTAAAGAGGATGCTGGGGTTTGGTTAGAGCTTAACAGTGAATACTCTAAAAAATGGCCAAATATTACTCGGAAAAAAGAGCCTCCTCCTGACGCAGATGCTTGGGCTGATGTAAAACATAAGTACCCCGAGTATTTTAGCAAGAAGCCGCGAGCTTAGTTTGGCTCTTGAATTTTTGAAAATCGTTCCCATACCAAGGGAAGTACAAAAGTTTTTTTGAAGGAATGTATAATGGTGGCAAAGAATTTTAAGGTTGGTGAATACGTTGTTTATCCAGCGCACGGGGTTGGAAAACTCATTGGTAGTGAATCTCATAGTATTGCAGGTAACGAGCTAACTTTGCTTGTTATTAATTTCGAAAAAGACAAAATGGTATTGCGTCTTCCAAAAGAAAAAGCAAAAAATGCAGGCTTGCGCTCCCTAAGCACAAAAAAAGAAATGGATGATGCATTAAAAATGCTTTCTATTCGTACGAAGCCACGTCGTGTAATGTGGAGTCGTCGTGCTCAAGAGTACGAATCAAAAATTAATTCAGGATTGCCTTCTTCGATTGCTGAAGTTATTCGCGATTTATACAGGCGTGGAAACGATACAGAGCAGTCTTACAGTGAGCGTCAAATTTATCAAGCTGCAGTTGAGCGCTTCGTTCGTGAGCTTTCTGCTGTTGAGCAGCTAGATGAAAAAACAGCCATTGAAAAAATGGAATGTTCTTTACGTGTAGCTTAAGCAAAAGAAATGCTTGACTTTGGCTGTGTCCATTATTAGGATACACTGAGTTTAAAGGGAAAATTTACAAAATTAACACCTAGAGATGTAGTTTATGCCAACAATTAATCAGTTAATACGAAAATCAAGAGAGCCTAAGGTTAATCGCAATAAAGTTCCAGCTTTAGAAGCGTGCCCACAACGTCGCGGTGTTTGTACTCGCGTGTTTACAACGGCTCCAAAAAAACCAAACTCAGCGTTGCGTAAGGTAGCTCGTATTCGCTTAACAAATGGTTATGAAGTGACTGGATATATTCCAGGTGAAGGGCATAACCTTCAAGAGCACTCTGTTGTGCTTATTCGTGGCGGTCGCGTAAAGGACTTGCCAGGTGTGCGTTATCACATTGTGCGCGGTACATTAGATACGCAAGGAGTTAAGGATCGTAAGCAAAGTCGTTCTAAATACGGTGCGAAGCGTCCTAAGTAAAATAAATTTATTGAAGTTCTTTGAAATAGTGAAGAGGTTTAAACATGTCACGACGTCGTGCCGCGGTAAAACGCGAAATTAATCCAGATGCTAAGTTTGGTGATGTAGTAGTTGCTAAATTTATGAATTGCATGATGATGCAAGGAAAAAAATCTGTGTCTGAAAAGATTTTTTATGCTGCTCTTGATAAGATTCAGGAAAAAAGCGGAAAAAATTCTATTGAGCTCTTTCACGAGGCTTTATCGAATGTGAAGCCAGCTTTGGAAGTTCGTTCTCGCCGCGTTGGTGGTGCAACTTATCAAGTTCCGACAGAGGTTCGTTCTGATCGTTCTCAAGCGCTTGCCTTCCGATGGTTGATTAACGCTGCTCGTTCTCGTTCAGAAAAAACAATGATTGATCGTTTGAGCGGAGAGCTAATGGATGCTGCTAATAGTCGTGGTGCTTCTGTTAAAAAACGTGAGGACACCCATAAAATGGCAGAGGCAAACCGTGCGTTTGCTCATTATCGCTGGTAGTAGGATTTAAGAGCATGGCACGTACAACACAATTAAATCAGTATCGTAATATTGGAATTATGGCGCATATAGACGCCGGTAAGACTACTACTACAGAGCGAATTCTTTACTATACAGGTAAATCTTATAAAATTGGTGAAGTTCATGAAGGTACTGCCGTTATGGACTGGATGGAGCAAGAGCAAGAGCGTGGTATTACTATCACTTCTGCTGCGACTACCTGTTTTTGGAATGATCACCGTATTAACATTATTGATACTCCTGGTCACGTTGACTTTACTATTGAAGTTGAGCGTTCTCTTCGTGTTTTAGACGGGGCCGTTGCTGTATTTGATGGTGTTGCGGGTGTTGAGCCTCAGTCTGAGACTGTTTGGCGTCAAGCTGATAAATACAAAGTTCCTAGAATTTGCTTTGTGAATAAGCTAGATCGCATGGGGGCTGATTTTTATCGTTGTGTTGACATGATTGTTGAGCGTCTTGGTGCTCGTCCTCTTGTGACAATGTTGCCAGTTGGTGCAGAGGCGGACTTTGCTGGTATTGTTGATCTTGTTAATAATAATGCAATTATTTGGCGCGATGAGAGTCTAGGTGCTCAGTTCGATATCGTTGAAATTCCTGCGGAATTGAAAGAAAAAGCAGCTGAGTATAGGCATCGTTTGATTGAGACTGCTGTTGAAGCAGATGATGCCTTGATGGAGTCTTACCTTGAAGGTAAAGAGCCAACTGTTGCTCAACTGAAGGCAGCTATACGCCGTGGAACGGTTAAGAGTATGTTTGTTCCTGTTCTTTGCGGGAGTGCATTTAAGAATAAAGGTGTTCAGCCATTGCTAGATGGTGTTGTTGATTACCTTCCTTCTCCGGCAGATATTGGTTTTGTTAACGGTATTGATGATCGTGGTAATGAGGTTGTTCGTAAATCAGAAGATTCTGAGCCATTTTCAGGGCTTGCTTTCAAAATTATGACAGATCCATTTGTTGGTTCTATCACATTTATGCGTGTTTATTCAGGTAAGCTTGAGTCGGGCTCTGGGGTTGATAACTCAACAAAAGATAAAAAAGAGCGTGTTGGGCGTATGCTTTTGATGCATGCAAACTCACGTGAAGATATTAAAGAAGCTTATGCGGGAGATATCGTTGCATTGTGCGGCTTGAAGTGCACAACAACAGGTGACACTCTTTGTGATAGTAATAATCCTGTTATTTTAGAAAAAATGGAATTCCCAGATCCGGTTATTGAGATCGCGATTGAGCCTAAAACAAAGGCCGATCAAGAAAAAATGGGTATTGCATTGGCACGCTTGGTTTCGGAAGATCCATCTTTCCGTGTTCATACTGATCAGGAAACTGGTCAAACAGTTATGAAGGGTATGGGGGAGTTGCACCTTGAAATTAAGGTTGATATTCTAAAACGTGAATACAAAGTTGAAGCAAATATTGGTGCTCCGCAGGTTGCATACCGCGAGACTATAACTAAGGCTGCTGACTATGATTATACTCATAAAAAGCAGAGTGGTGGAGCGGGTCAGTTTGCTCGTGTTAAATTTACATTTGAGCCTCTAGAGCCCGGTTCAGGCTTTGTCTTTGAAAACAAAGTTGTGGGTGGTTCTGTTCCAAGAGAGTATATTCCAGGTGTTACAAAAGGTTTGGAATCTGCTCTTGGTACTGGTGTTGTTGCTGGTTTCCCAACTATTGACTTTAAGGCGACTCTTACAGATGGTGCATATCATGATGTTGACTCAAGTGCTTTGGCGTTTGAAATTGCTTCACGTGCAGCATTTCGCGAAGGTATTTTAAAGTGTGCCCCGAAGTTATTGGAGCCTGTAATGAAAGTAGAAGTAGTTACACCAGAAGACTATTTGGGTGATGTTATCGGTGACTTGAATAGTCGTCGCGGTCAGGTTACTGGTATGGATCAACGTGGAAATGCGCGTGTGATCAATGCATTGGTGCCTTTGGCAAATATGTTTGGATATGTGAATACTTTGCGTTCAATGTCGCAAGGTCGTGCACAATTTTCTATGGTGTTTGATCACTATGAACAAGTTCCGCAAAATGTAGCGGATGAAATTAAAGCGAAGATGGCGTAAGGAGCTTAATCATGTCAAAAGAGAAATTTTCAAGGAACAAACCGCACTGTAACATAGGAACGATTG
>CAYUNR010000049.1:0-11383 GCA_964446295.1 uncultured Candidatus Finniella sp.
GCCATGTCACCTACGCCTACCACTGATATAGGGGTATTTTGGCAATCAATACCCAACTCCCAAAAATGTCTACGTACAGCAATCCAAGCGCCACGGGCAGTTATGCCTAACTTTTTATGGTCATACCCATTAGAGCCGCCTGATGCAAAAGCATCTCCTAACCAAAAACTTACTTTATTTGAAATTTCATTCGCTATATCTGAAAAGGTTGCTGTTCCTTTATCAGCAGCGACTACTAAATATTGATCGTCATCATCATACCGTATCACTTGCTGAGGCGGCCTAATCTGATTTTCTACCAAGTTATCAGTGAGTGATAGCAATTGCTCAATAAATAGCTTATATGAATCCACAACAATAGTTTTAAGGGTTTGATCAGAGCATCCTGATTCTTGTAAAGCGTTGTAGTTTTTAACAACAAATCCACCTTTTGAGCCAAGCGGCACAATGACTGAATTTTTAACCATTTGGGCTTTCATTAATCCTAGAACTTCTGATCTAAAATCTTCAGGGCGATCTGACCAACGAATTCCTCCCCGGGCAATTTTCCCGCCACGCAAATGACAACCTTCTACCGTTGGGGAATAAACAAAAATTTCAACGAGTGGTGATGGCTTTGGAATTTCAATAATCATGGTTGAATCAGCTTTGAAACTCACGCAATAAGGTGCATATCCAACTTGAAATGCAGTCGTGCGCAACGTTGCCTGAATAACATTTTGAAATCTGCGCATAATGCGATCATGATCAAGACGCTTAATAACGGAAAATGACTGAAAAATTTTGACCTTTAAATTTTCAAGTTCTAATAATCTTTTTTCGTTAGAGATGCCAAGAGAAAACATCTGATAAAAATATTTAACTAATAATTGCGTTATAGATGGATACGCAACCAAACAATCAGCTAAAGCTTTCTGGGAATAATTAAGGCCTAGCTGTTTTAAAAAACGTCCATAAGCTCTTAATATAATAATCTCTTTAAAATCAAGATCACAAGAAACAATTAGTGCATTAAAGGGATCAACTTCTATTAGTTCTGCCCATGCTTGCTTTAAACCTTCAACTAACTTTTGAAGAGTAGAAGCAGGCAATTCTAAATCATTTAAATTAGAAATTTCATAGTAATGCATCCATATTTTTTGACCATTTATTTCAGCAAAAAATGTGCGTTCTGCTTGTATATTTAATTGAAAATTTGTGAATATTGGGATTATTTGTCCCAAAGTCAACGGAGTATCTTTCTGGAGCACTCGAATAGTTCCAGTGCCATTATTTGTTATGGTTTCAAAGTAGATAGTTTCATTTGTATTAAGCCAATCTATTAAAACTTGCGCATCATGTGCCGCAATTTCAGGACTGTTAAGTTTAAGGTAAAGATCAGAAAAAGTAATAGGCGTTGAGATAGCTTTCTTTTTACAAAAATAAGAAAAGCGTTCTTGCCACGTTTGTGAGGCTATCCATAATTTTTCTTCAAGGTCTTCAATATTAACGATAATTTTTTCAGAAGAATTAAAACCAAGAATATATGTCAAGCGAGCAAATGATGTGTCGCCCACATACCCATGAGTAGAAGCTAAAATTCCCCCATATTCTTTTGAAATTAATTTTCCAAGCTCCACTCGCAGACTTTCGCTGTACTTATGTTTGGGCAAATATACTAATATTGATAGAGAACGACCAACTTCATCTGTGCGTGCAAAAACAGCATTTCGATCATACATATTAAGAATGCGTTCAATTAATTCCACTATCTGTTTTTCTGATAGATAGTAAAATTCATCTAACGGAATGCTATCTATGATATTGCTCAATAATCTTTCATCATGAGATTTAAGAGAAAAGCCAAACTTTTGATAAACTTTTATGGCTTTATTTTTTAACCACGGAACATCAATAGGAGAAGTTTTATAAAAATCAGAGGTGAATAGCCCAATAATTTGAACAACGCCTTCAATGGTTCCATTTTGATTAATATCAAGAACTTTAATGGAGTCTATTCTAGAGCCGCGGTATATAATAGAACGCGCGTTTTCTTTTTTTATGTGCATTAAGTGATGTTGAAGAAGCTGACTAGCTGGCTCTTGAAGTTCTATTGTGGGTAAGAAAAAATCTTCTGAATTGTGAATTTCATCTTCTTTAAATAATCCATATCTATGAGTGGCTTGGTTATCAAACTTAGTATCTTTATCAGAAGAATTTATGGTTTTATAGTGTCGTAATCCAAGAAATACAAAATGTTCATTATCTAACCAATTTAAAAAAGCTCCAGCTTGTTGAATATACTCTTCTGTTTGTGCAAGCATTGCGCTTGATATATTTTGAGTCCATTTTTGCATGACAGAAAAATCATCAACCACAAGCGTTAACTTTGAATAAAGCTCCCTTAATGATTCTCTGTAAGTGGCAGGAATTTCTGTATCCATAGGAAGAATAACAGCGATTAGTGATTCTGCAGTTGATCCTCCATGGCAGCAAGTTAATCCAGAATCAGATCTCTGAGGAGAAAATATAGGGTGCACAAGCTCATCAACAACTAATTTATTCTTTGCTAGCCACACTTTTGTGCTGCGTACAACGAAAGGTTTGTCAAAACTATGTAAAAATAATACTTGAAGTTTGTGTTTTTCAAGTAGGATATGCTCGATATGAAATTCATTTTTAGGCGGAGATTTTCTTAAAATATCAAAAGCTTTTTTAGCAATATCAGCCAATATATTTTGTGAAGCCTGTTCACAAAGACTTTCTAAATACCCAAAACTAACGTGCTGAAAAAAACTACTTACAAATTCTTTAAGTGCAAGATTTTTTTTATCATCTTCTGATAGAATATTACTGATAAATTCTAATTTTTGAATTTCTTTAGAAGACATAAAAATTTCTAATTATTTTTCCTTGATTATACCTAGGATTTGCAAATAAACCTACGGGTATATATGGGCTGATCACTTAGCCATGCTGAAGTTTTTTTATCAACATTCACAGCACCTGCAGCAATGCTGTATTGCCAAACTAAGCGGTCTTTCCACTCATTGCCAAAATAAACATATTTTTTTTCTCCAAACATCTTATTCAGCAACGCTGCTTTTTTTTCGCCAACTAAATTGTTATCTAGTGTGCTGCCAAAAGCACCGTCAAAAATATTTAGGAATGTAGAAACTTCATTAGCAATTTCTTGGTCTGACCCTGTCACCAAATAAAGCTTAGCGCCTTGCTTCTTGAGCTGCTGAATATATTGAAAAATTTCAGGAAAAAATACTAATTTTTTGGGGTCAAAAATAATGTTTTTTAAAAGGTTATGTTTTAGGTGTGTTCTGCCTTTTTTCCACCAAATAAAAAGCTGAAAAAATCTAAAGGGATAGCGCTTTAAAAAGTCTCGCGCGCATAACCATAAGCAGTCACCGGCCCATAAAGTGCCATCGAGATCAACACAAATAGGAAATTTTGCAAAATCTTGTTCAGAAAAACTATTCATAACTAAGATGTATAAGGATTCTTAATGTTCTTCACAATAAACCTTATTGGCACACCAGGTAAGTTAAAGTCGTCTCTTAGCCCATTACTAAGGTACCTAATGTAAGAAGCAGGCAGGTCATCAGCCTTAGTGCAAAATAACGCAAAAGTTGGAGGACGTGATTTTACTTGTGTCATGTACTTAATGCGAATACGGCGACCTGCAACTGCAGGGGTAGGGTGCCTGTCCAACATAAATGGCAGCCACTCATTAAGCTTTGCAGTTGGAATACGCATATTCCACAATTTATTAAGCTCTAAAACCATATCAAGCATTTGATCAAGATTTTTATGATTCAAAGCAGAAATGGCAACCATTGGAACATCACGCACCTGGGCAAGTTGATAATTTAATTGATTACGAATATGCTCCATAAGCTCTGGAAGATGATTTATTTTATCAACTTTATTCAGCGCTAAAATTAGTCCGCGACCTTCTTCAACTACTTGCTGTGCCAACCCAAGATCTTGTTTTTCTAATTGCTCTTCAATAGGAATCGTTGCATCAATTACTAACACAACCATTTCAGCAAATTGCAGAGTTCTTGTGGCGCTTTGAACTGCTAACTGTTCAACAGCATCCTGTACTTTTGCTTTTCTGCGAATTCCAGCAGTATCAATTAATTCAAACTTCTGACCGTTATGTTCCCATAATAAACTAACTGAATCTCTGGTTACGCCTGGCATATCTGCGGTAAGCAATCGTTCTTCACCAAAAAGTGCATTAACCAAAGTGGATTTTCCAACATTGGGCCGACCCATAATTGCTAGCTTCAATGGTCTATCTGTTACTTCGATCTCCTCTTCAACTGTTAAGTGAGGCTGAATCGCTTCGTACAATGCATCAATGCCTAAATTGTGCTCTGCAGAAACGCTTATAACTGTTTCAAAACCAAGTGCAAACACATCATATTCTGTTATCAGTGCTTTTTTGCTATCGCTTTTATTGATAAGAACAATAATAGGTTTATTTTTTTTGTGTAAAAATTTTGCAATTTCTGCATCAAATGCTGTTATTCCTGCTATTCCATCAACGACAAAAGCAACCATTTGGGCTTCTTCTATCGCAGCTTCACTCTGTAGCTGCATATTTTTTGATAATTCAGGGTGTGCAGCAGATGTTTCAGGATCGGCAAGTCCAGGCGTGTCTAATATACGAAAGGGCATGTCGCCATAGTAGGCTTGTCCTTCTTGGAAGTCCCTGGTAACTCCAGGGCGCTCATGTACAATCGCCACTTTTCTCCCTAGTAGACGATTGAAAAGGCTAGACTTACCTACATTAGGACGGCCTATTAGAGCAAGGGTAAACATAATTTATTTCTATCTCCAGGCTTGTAATACGCCTGAATCAGTTAAGGTGAAGATTGTTTTATCTGCTGCAATTGGAGAAAGTTGACATGCTGATTCCAAGCTATATGTCGTATCAATTTTTCCATCTGCAACATTTACAAGTGCCATTTGTTCACTTGTGCTGACAATGGCCAATTGATTGTTTACAGCAATTGGTCCTGCCCAGGTGATTACTTCTTCACTTTCACGCTTACGTGGTAGAGACGCTGCCCAACGAACCTGTCCTGTTGATTTTAATAAGCACACCAAGTCATCATTCGTGGTAATTAAGAAAAGAAAATTACCGCTTAGTACCGGAGTGCGCAATGCACCAATGTCCTTGGTCCATATCTTTTTACCAGTCAACAGTTCATAAGCAGCAATGCGCCCACCATGACTTGCAATATAGACGATATTGTCTTCAATAATTGGTCGTGCACGAATATGTGCAATGCTTGATACTGTATCAATTCTTAAAGCAGGAGTTATGGTGTCTGACCAAAGCATGCGACCGCTTTCAGGACTTAAACAATAAATTTCTCCTGAAGTTAAGGTAACAACAACTGCTTGTGAGCAAGCAGCAGGGGCGCTTCCACCAAGAAGAGAGCTTGGCTCAATAATTCCTGCATAATCCCACAATTCATCTCCTGTTTTTGCTTCAAGTGCAAAAATCTCGTTATTCACAGTCACAACAAAAACACGTCCAGCAAAAATAGTTGGTGCAGCACGAATAGGAGTTTCTAACTGCTTCGTCCAAATGCTTTTTCCGGTTTGTGCTTCAACACACCAAACTTCACCGAAAGATGTTGTTATATATAAAATATCGCCATCAGCGGCAAATCCGCCTCCCATAGTGTTACTATGTCCTTCTTCAGGCGATGTTGTTAGTTCCCAAACAAGAGCGCCATCTTCAACTTTTCTAGCTTGTACGTAGCCATGTATATCCATCGAGTACACTAAGCCATTATTAACAACTGGGTGTGTAATCAACCTATGGTAGGTGTCAGATCCGTCACCAATAGTTTCGGCCCATACTTTTTTTAAGTCATTGCTTACTTGTACAGGTTGTACAAGATGTACAGGATTTCCTCCAACATGATTCCAATCTTTCAAATCAGCAGCTGCAGGCAGTTGAACGGTCATATTTTCCAAAGCTGGATCTGGCCTTAAAGAATTCCCCACTATAATAAAAGGCTCGCGTTTTCCCTTTAATTTTTCTTTTGTTTCACTGCAACCAACTAGAACTAGTAGAGCAATCAAACAGCTTGTTATAGATACGTTTTTCATTAGTTCCCTTTTTGAGCTTGCTCTGCCATTTGGCTGGCTAGATTTTGTGTCATGACTTGAGCACGTGTCTGAAGATCTTTAGGGCATTTTGGATCTTGTGCAATGCTCACAAATATTTCTGCAGCTTTTGCATGATTATTTTGACGTAGCTCAAGTATTGCCTTCAACTCTAATGCCAAATGACGATAGGTCGATGCTCCATCTACACATGACTCAAGTAGTTTTTCAAGTTTTTTTAATTCTTCCATGTTGTCGTTTTTAAGACGATCTAAGTGCAAGCTTACATAAAGAACAGTCGCCAGTTCACGGAACATGTGTTCAGTGCTGCTGCTATCCATTAAATCCTTATAAATTTCTTCTGCCCGATTCAAATCCTTATGGCCAGTTTCCTGACGTAAGATCGCAGCCATATTAAATTTTGCAAGAGTAGAATATGAACGATGAGAAGATTTTGAAATACCTTCCATAGCTGACAAGGCATCGCCAATATTTTTATTAAACAATAATGTCTGTGCACTCACAAATTGTTGAGAAATAATATCGCGCTGCTTAGCTTGGTGATGTTGCCAAAAATTAAATGCCGCTGATAACCCAATAATCACAGCAAAACCAACGACTATAGACTTTCCATACTTCTTCCAAAGTTTCTCAAATTTTTCTTGGCGAAGATCACTTTCAACTTCTTGGACGAACTGTTCAAAATTATTTGACATAAAAATTCTTTTTGATCTTAAAATTTATTCATAATTGCACTATATACTGTATTGAGAGAACAGCAAATACAGAAGTGATGGCAATTTTACCAGTTTTGGTCACACCAAACCCTATTTTACGCAGAAAAGCTACGCTTGTGTCTGTTGTAGATGTGTATATCAAAAAATTATTAAAAGATTTAGAAGAAACTATGGTTGCAGAAGATGGCATTGGCCTTGCTGCTCCTCAGGTCGGAGTTTCAAAGCGAGTTTTAGTTATGGATGTGCCAGCAAACATGACAATTGATGGAGAAGAAATGGAAGGAGTTGATGCAGATCAAAATCTTTATCGAATGGTAAATCCAGAAATTATTTGGGCTAGTGCTGAATTGTCCACGTGCCAGGAAGGCTGTCTTTCTGTTCCAGGACAGTATGCCTCAGTAACACGTCCAGAAAAGGTGCGTGTACGATACCTAAATGAAAAAGGTATTGTTTGTGAAACAGAATTCAATCATTTACAAGCCGCTTGTGTTCAACATGAGATGGATCATCTAGACGGTAAGCTTTTTGTAGATTATCTTTCATCAATGAAACGTGAGATGTTGCTTCGCAAAGCCCAGCGTGTAGAGCGATAGAGATATTTCTCTATAGTTCTACAACTTCCTAGCAATCGACTCGATTTCAAAGCACTCAATAATATCACCTTCGCGAATGTCATTATAGTTTTCAAAGGCCATACCACATTCAAATGCTTCTTTCACTTCTTTTACTTCGTCTTTGAAGCGTTTAAGTGTTTTTAATGTGCCTTCATGTATTACAATGCTGTCACGCAACAAGCGTACTTTTGCGCCACGTTTCACTACGCCTTCGGTTATGTAGCACCCTGCAACTTTACCAATGCCTGTAATGTTAAATACGTTACGTATGGCGGCATTTCCAAGATATTTTTCTTTCAATGTCGGCGCTAATAGACCGCTTAGCATTGTTTTAATATCATCAATTACATCATAAATAATTGAATAATAACGAATGTCTAAGCCATCTCTTCGTGCAAGGTCTCTGGCTTGTGGATTTGCACGCACGTTAAATCCAACGATAATTCCTCCAGAAGCGCGGGCAAGAGTAACGTCACTTTCGTTAATTCCTCCAACACCGCCGTGTAAAATTCGTGGGGCCACTTCCGTACCACTTAATTTTTGTAAACTCGATGTGATCGCTTCTAATGAGCCTTGAACGTCAGTTTTAATGACAACAGGGAATTCTTTAATATCACCAGCTGCAATCTGACTCATGATTGATTCCATAGAAGTTTTCACTCTAGATTTTGCTATTTGGTCACGTTTTCTATGAGTGCGTGATTCCGCAATTTCTCGAGCTTTTGCTTCACTTTCAACAACCAAAAATTCATGGCCTGCGGTAGGAACGCCGTTAAATCCTAAGACCTCAACAGGAACTGAAGGTCCTGCTTGTTTGATCGGTTTTCCATGATCGTTAACCATTGCACGAACCTTGCCCCATTCAGAGCCTGCTACAACAATATCACCGACTTCAAGCGTACCATTTTGAACAAGAAGGGTCACAACCGTGCCGCGGCCGCGATCAACTTTAGCCTCGACTACGGCGCCTAATGCACTTCTGTTTGGATTAGCTTTTGGCTCAATGACTTCTGCTTGCAAAAGAATAACTTCTTCTAATTTTTCAAGATTTCTAAGCTCTTTCGCTGAAACTTCAACGCTTAGGACATCTCCGCCAAATTCTTCCAAAATTATGTCGTGGCTTAATAATTCACTGCGGACTCGCTCTGGGTTTGCGTCCGGCTTATCAATTTTGTTAATGGCAACAACCATTGGCACACCAGCAGCTTTTGCATGGTTAATTGCTTCAATGGTTTGTTCCATAATTCCATCGTCTGCAGCCACAACAAGAACGACAACGTCTGTGACGTTTGCTCCTCGAGCGCGCATTTCACTGAAAGCAGCATGACCTGGTGTATCAATAAAGGTGATCTTTTTACCAGATGCCATCGTAACTTGATATGCACCAATATGTTGAGTTATTCCCCCTGCTTCACCAGCAACTACGTCTGTTTTCCTCAAAGCGTCCAGCAGTGACGTTTTTCCATGATCAACGTGCCCCATTACAGTCACAATAGGCGCGCGGGAAACTAAATCAGCTGCATTATCTTCTGCTCCCTTAAGCCCAATCTCAATATCTGAATCAGATACACGTTTGGGAGTATGACCAAATTCAGCGCAGATTAATTCAGCTGTATCAGCGTCAATAATCTGATTAATAGTCACCATCATGCCTAGTTTCATTAATGATTTAACCACATCGCCAGAACGAACAGCCATACGATTGGCAAGCTCACCAACCACAATGGTTTCAGGGATAATCACTTCTCGCACTATTTTTTGTGCATCCTGTTGATCAGTACCATGTTGCTGACGCATTTTCTTTTGATTCATGCGTTTCATGGCAGCAATGGAGCGTGAACGTTGTTCAGTGTCGTCTGCTAACAATCTAGCCTGAGTATTCCTGTCTAATTTTTTAGGGGCTTCGCTCAATGTTTTTTTAGCTGGAACCACAACTTTCTTAGGAGCTTCTGCTCTGTAAACAACAGTTTTGCGTTTTGCTGCCACTGCTTCTTCATCGTCGGCCACCACAAAATCATCTTTTGGTTTTGCTGGATGTTTTGAATCGCTTCTTTGTGGGGTTTTTACAAGTTCTCCAGGTGCTGGTGGTAAAGTGGCAGCCATAAGTTCTAGACTTACAAGCTCAATACGTTTTTGCTCAAGAATTTCTGAATCTTTTGCCGACTCTTCTGGTTCTTGATTACGGGAACGTCGTTCTTGCTGCCTTGCTTGTTCTTCTAAAGCTGATTTTACTGCCTTTAAACGAGCATCTAGCTCACCATGAGTAAGCCCACGAAGAGTTTCCGGTAAATTAGCCTCATTCACATTAACAGGTTCTATAGGCTTTTCTGCCTGCGATCCTATTTTTTTGCGTTTAACTTCAACGTCCACAGTTTTTGTGCGGCCGTGTGTAAAGCTCTGTTGCACTTGTCCTTCTGCAGGACGCTTAACCTCAAGTCTTTTCCCTAAGGTAAGTGTTTTTTTCTTAACTAGCGCATCACCTTGCTCCGCTGCTTGAGCCTCGGTATTGTTTGCTTGTCCCGTTTGCGACTCCAACGCCATACATATCCTATTCTTGGTTAAACCAGTGCTCACGAGCTTTCATGATGATGGCATTAGCCACTTCAATATCCATAACTCCTGCACCAATAATTTCTTGTAACTCATCTCCAGCAAGTTCCGCTAAATCTTCACGTATTTTTACGCTTTTTTCTGCTAGCTTTACCAACATCTGTGATGTCAATCCAAGACCGTACATATCTTCAGCAACGCCAAGTGCATCACACTTCTCTTTCATTATAGCATCCAAATTTTCAAGATAAGCCTTGCCTCTAGATTGCAGCTCATTAGCTATATCTTCATCAATACCTTCGATTCTCAAAAATTCGTCTATATCGATAGTTGCGACTTCTTCAATGGTTTCAAAGCCTTCAGAAATTAATAGTTGAGCGAACATTTCATCTATATCTAACGCTTCAATGAACAAATTCATTTTGCTTTCATTTTCCTGTGCACGACGGTTTACGTCGTCGTCTTCAGTAATAATGTCAATTTTCCAGCCTGTAAGCTGTGAAGCTAGGCGTACATTTTGCCCACGTCTGCCGATAGCCAAACTTAACTGGTCTTCAGCCACAATCACATCTATACGGTGTTGGTCTTCATCAATAACAACCCTAGAAATTTCAGCAGGGGCAAGTGCATTTACGATAAAAGTAGCTGGATTGTTTGTCCAAGTAATTATGTCAACTTTTTCACCTTGCAGTTCGTTCACAATAATCTGCACACGACTGCCGCGCATGCCAACACAAGAACCAACAGGATCTAAGTTTGGATCAGATGTGTAAACAGCCATTTTTGCACGGCTACCTGGATCACGCGCAATAGCTTTAATCTCAATAATATTATCATAAATTTCTGGCACTTCTTGTTCAAAAAGTTTAGCCATAAACTTAGGATGTGAGCGCGACAACACAACCATTGGGCCGCGTGAATCAGGTTTTAAATCGTGAATGATTGCTCGAACTCTGTCACCAACACGGTAGCTTTCTCGAGGAATCAGATCATCCTTACGCAAAATGCCCTCGGCTTTTCCAAGGTCAACGATAACATTTCCAAATTCAACACGTTTAACTAACGCATTTACCACGTCGCCAATACGATTTTTGAATTCTTCATGTTGACGAGCGCGCTCTGCATCACGAACCTTTTGAAAAATAATTTGGCGCGCACTTTGTGCTGCAATTCTTCCAAATTCAAGAGGAGGCAGCTCTTCTTCCAAAAGGTCATCAATTTTTGCATCAGGATAATCTAGAAGCGCTGTTTCAAGCGTGACTTGATTAATAGGGTCTTCAATCAGCTCCACAACCATCAAGCAACGAACAGTCTGTACATGCCCTGTTTCACGGTCAATATTGACGCGAATGTCATGTT
>CAYUNR010000050.1:0-10951 GCA_964446295.1 uncultured Candidatus Finniella sp.
TAACCATAAACATATTTTTCTAGATCCGACTCCGAACCCTGAAATAAGCTATGGCGAAAGACAAAGATTATTTGGTTCGCTTGGAGCTTGGGGAGATTATGATTTATCAAAAATTTCCAAAGGTGGTGGCGTATATGATAGATCAGCCAAAATTATAGAAATCACTCCAGAAGTAGCTAATGCTTTCAATATAGAAGTGCCTGAACTTTCTCCTGATGAATTAGTAAGCAAGATTTTGCAAACGCAAGTTGATTTACTATTTTTCGGAGGAATTGGAACATTTATAAAATCACAAATTGAAAGTCACACAGCAGTTGCAGACAGAGCGAATGATTCTGTACGAGTCGATGCACGTATGGTTAAAGCAAAGATCATTGGTGAAGGAGCTAACCTTGGATTAACGCAATTAGGCCGCATAGAGTATGCCCTCAATGGTGGACGTATTAACACAGACGCCATTGATAATTCAGCTGGTGTTGATTGCTCTGACCATGAAGTAAACTTAAAAATCATGTGCCAAGTTTTGTTGCAAAAAGAAATTATTCAGAGCAACCAACGTGATGAATTGCTAGCCAGCTTGGCCAATGAAGTAAGTGAATTAGTTTTGTATGATAACTGGATGCAAACCTTAGCGTTAACGCGCATGCAGCAAGAATCAATGACTGATATTAATGCCTATTCCATTCTTATTAAGAAACTTGAAACAAGTGCTAATTTACCGCTTCGAAGAGAAGTTGAAAATATTCCGTCAGATGAAGAACTGCAACAACGTAAAAATCAACACCTTGGGATAACACGACCAGAGCTTGCTGTTTTGCTTGCCTATTCAAAAATTCATTTGTATCAAGACATGCTGCACGCCTTACAATATACAGCGTGCTTTGGTGAAAAATATTACATAGAATATTTTCCAAAGCGCTTTCAAACAGAATATAAAGACTATTTGAAACATCATCCTTTAAAGGTGGAAATTACTGCTACTGTTCTTGCAAACTTAGTTATCAACACAATGGGACCCTGTTTTGTTGGGCAAATGTCAGAAGCATTCCGAGTTGATTCTTTAGAAGTAGTAAGAGCATTTGTAGAAGTATTGGAACAAACTAGTTTTCATGAACAGTTACAAAACTACAAAACTTTCAATCATGATAAAGAAGAAACTCTTGATGCGTTACGCCGGTTAACACAAAATCTTGCTCAATGTGTAATGGTTCGCCTGTCATCACCTCAACATATTTTTGCTGCACAGATAAAATCTTCACAGCCAACAAAAATACCTTTTTCAGTATTGTTTACATATCAGGTTAGTCATCGCGGGGAAATTGATATCCAAAATATAGACAGTGTTTATCAAAAATTAAACCTGTCATATTTATGGGAATGGGCTGAAACAATTAATCCCACCACTTCTTGGCAAACTGCCTCATGGTTATTGCTACAACACGATTTAATTCAAGTGATTGCAAATTTATGCCAACAAGCTTGGAATAACGAAAAGCTTGCAATATATAATGAACTTTATGATCAGCTTAAAAAACATATAGCAAGTGCTGCAGATTCTAGTCAGTATCTACTGTTGCTAGATTATGTAATTAGGCAATTACGAAGCATGTAAATAAGTATTTGATGTTTTGTCTAAATACGTTGATAATCCCAGAAATAGTTACACGAGCGCTAATGATCGACATGTTTTCTAAAATCACAAAAAATAAAGGTATTTTTTTTGTTTTTCTTCTTGCCATTGTTTTTCTTTTGAATAATGATCCAATTTTTTCTCCTGATACTGGTTCTTATGAAAACAACAGCATATTAAGAATAGGTATGTACCCATTAATTATTACTTTTTTCAAATTTCTTTTTAAGGAAAATGTGTTTAAATATCTGGCTATTTTTCAAACTTTATTTTCGTTAGGAGCCATATATTTTCTGACAAATTTCCTGAGAACTTTTTTTAATTTGAATTTTTATTTTCATGTAGTACTTGTTGGAATTTTCTTATTTCCACTTGCCACACATGTATCAGCTTTCAACATAATTAGCGAGAGCATTGCTTATCCATTATTTCTACTAGCATCGCTGTCTTTTTTTAAAGTGCTAGCTTATAAGGATACGAAAAACACTATCTTTTTCGTCACTTTTCTTTTTTTATTATGCTTCACGCGACAACAATTTGTCTTTTTTTATGTGGTTGCTTTTATCTATGCAATCTACATGATGATTTTTGAAAAGAACGTAAAAATTTCTAGTAAAGTATTTTTAGCCTCTGCATTATCTTTATGTTCTTTTTTCATTGCTGAAAAAAGTTATCACAAAATTTATCATGGACATTTTGCTGGAACTCCGTTTGCCGGAACACAATTTTTAATGCGTCCTTTATTTCTTATATCCAGTAGCGCATTAAAAAGTATTGAGGACCCTCAGCAAAAGCAATTCTTGCTTGAAGCAATAGAAGAATTCAAAAAAAATGATATAACCAGCCTAGATCAACCAGCTAAAGAACTATATGCTTACGAATATTTTTACAATACTATGTATCATAGAATTTCTTCAAAAATCTGGGGAGAAATTTGGTCAAAAGACATTTTAGATAAAAAATTCAATAAACACCACACTAGCTTTGAAGTCATGCAAATTATTGATCATAATGCATTAGTAATGGGAATTAAGCTTGTGGAAGCTAACTTCGTTGCTTCTGCTATTTATTATATAAAAGATACAATGCGAGGAATGGGCGGATATAGTTACTGTTTCTTCCTTTTCATTATTTTATTTTGCTGCTTAGTGACCTCATATAAACGCAAAAAAATGGATTTTCTTTATTTAGCACTAACTAGCTCAGCTCTTATGCACCTTGGAAATTCTGCTTTGGTTTGCCTTTTTGAGCCACCTTTAACACGCTATATGTACTATACAAGCACTCTTCTTTTTGCAGTGATTGTTATTTTCATGTCAGAACTTTTTCCTTACATGCTGCAACAAAGTAAGAAGTCATGTGCGGAATAGCAGGCATTTTATCATGGGGCGATAACGAAGACCCAAATATTTTAAAAAATATGACAGAGGCTATAGCCCATAGAGGACCTGATGCTTATGGAGTTTGGGTTAATGAAAATATTTCATTAGGGCATCGTCGATTATCTGTGCAAGATACATCTAATGCAGCAAACCAGCCTATGCATGATTTTTCAAATAGATACACTATTTCTTTTAACGGGGAAATTTATAACTTTAAAAAATTAAGAGATACTCTTTCTCAAATTGGTTATCAGTTCAAAACTCAAAGTGATACCGAAGTTATTTTAACTGCCTGGAATCACTGGGGAGTTGATGCATTATCTCACTTTGAAGGCATGTTTGCTTTTGCTTTGTGGGACAGTCAATTAAAAGAGCTTTATTTAGTTAGAGACAGATTTGGAGAAAAACCTCTTTATTATTTTAAACTACCAAACAACGGAGCTGTTTTCGCGTCAGAACTTAAGGGTTTGCTTGAGCACCCCCAGTGTCCGAAATCTATTAATACTAATGCAATTTCTCAATTTTTATCGTTAAACTACATTTTGACAGATCAATGTATTCTAGAAAATATTCACAAACTAGCTCCTGCAAATTATATAGTTTTCAAAAAAAATGAATCCCCTGTAACAAAGCCTTATTGGTCATTAGCGGAATCTTTCTATGTACCAAAATGGAGTCTTTCCGAATCGGATTTAATTGAACAATTTAATATGATTTTTGCTGATACTGTAGAGGATTGCTCTCTTTCAGATGTACAATTAGGTGTATTTTTAAGTGGAGGAATGGATTCTTCAGCAATGGCAGCTGCTGTGGCAAAATCACAAAGCAGTAGACATATACAGGCGTTTACAATCGGATTTAAAGATAAGTCATATGACGAACTTGATAAAGCTAAGATGGTAGCTAACCATAGTGGTATTAAGCATTTTTGGGAAATTATGCCTACAGAGAATGCAGACTTTGTAAAAAAAATTGTTGAATGTTCTGATGAACCATTTGCTGATACATCAATGATTCCTATGTATACATTATCTTCACTTGCGCGCAAGCATGCCACAGTATGCTTATCAGGAGATGCAGGAGATGAACTATTTGGTGGCTATGAAACTTATCGCGCGGATAGATTGCATAGTGTTTTTAAGCACCTTCCTTTTAAAAACACTTTGGTTAATATTGCAAATCAGCTTCCCGTCAGTTTCAATAAAATTTCATTGGATTATAAAATAAAACAATTCACAAAAGGACTAGGTCTATCTCCCGAGCAAGCGCATTACAGCTGGAGAACAATTTTTTCTGATGCAGAAAAAAATAGTATTGTTAATGACACCTATAAAAACAATATGCAAAACCATAATCCTTTTGATAGCTTTAGCAAATTTTACGATGAAGTGAAGGGCTGCAATAAAATGGAGCAACATTTTTATGTCGATATGAAAACATGGATGGTTGATGATATTTTAGTGAAAGTTGATCGCATGAGTATGCTGAATTCTTTAGAAGTAAGGGACCCATTTTTAAATCATAAGCTTGCGGAATGGATTATTAGATTACCAACTAAATACAAAATAAATGGCCTGCGGACAAAGTATCTTTTTAAAAAGAGCCAAGAAAAAATTCTACCTAATTCTATTATATACGGTAAAAAAGGTGGGTTCAGTTCGCCTGTTTGGAAGTGGATGAACCAGGATGTAATTGATCAAATTATTGACAACCCAATGATGAGTGAATGGTTTGATAAGAACCAAATATTAGAATTATGGAAAAATCACAATGAACAAAGAGCAGATTGTAGTTATAAGCTTTTTGGTTTATTCTGCCTGAGCCTATGGATGAGTAAGTTTACGGAAATCAGCAGTAGGAATTTATAAGGAAGACAAAATGTTTAGTATAGTAATTCCAGCTTTCAATGAAGAAAATGCTATTAAGCAAACAGTAGAGCACATTCAAAAAACCTTAAGTGACTTGAATCTCGGACCATGGGAAATGGTTGTAGTAGATGATGGATCTGAAGATAAGACTTTTGATAAACTACAAGAATACACTTCTGATTTTATAAAAGTTGTAAGGCACCCGCATAACTTGGGTTACGGCAGATCACTAAAAGACGGAATTGATGCGGCTACTTTCGACACTATTGTGATTATTGACTGTGATTTAACCTATCCATTTGAAAGGGTGGGCGATTTGCTAAAACTATACAATCAAGGATTTGATATGGTGGTTGGCGCAAGAACCGGAAAATTTTATAAAGAATCAGTTATAAAATCCCCTTTACGTAAAATCTTAAGATTTTTGGTTGAATTTACCGCAGGACGTTCAATTCCAGATATAAATTCCGGATTTAGAATTTTTTCAAAACAAACGGCAAAAAATTACTTCAAGCATCTTTGTGAAACATTTAGTTTTACTACCTCAATAACACTTGCTTATATGATGACAGGAAAAACAGTAAAATATACTGATATCTCTTACAACGCTCGCGAAGGAAAAACAAAGGTAAAACTTTTTTCTGATTCACTGAGAACTCTGCAATATATTATTCAAGCGGTTACGTATTATAACCCTTTAAAAATATTTTTACTTTTTGCACTTTTTTGCTTTGCTTGTTCTATGGTTGGTTTTTGCGCATCAATTTTCTTTGGTCTTCAGAGTGGATTCTTGTTAGGGATTGGGGGACTGTTAGTATGCTTAATCATTATGTGTTTTGGGCTCGTAGCGGATTTATTAAAGCAAATAATGGATAAATAATGAAAATTACAATCGTTGGTGCTGGATATGTTGGCCTTGTAAGCGGCTCGTGTTTTGCTGAATTTGGTTTTGAAGTTACTTGCGTGGACAAAGACGCAGCAAAAATAGATGCACTTAATCAAGGAATAATTCCAATATATGAGCCAGGCCTTGATTCTTTGGTAAGCCAAGGAATAAAAGCGAAACGATTAACCTTTACCACCCAATTAAGCGACACTGTAAAAACATCTGATGTTGTAATGATTGCAGTGGGAACCCCTACAAGACGTGGGGATGGCTATGCCGATCTAACTTACGTATACAAAGCTACTGAAGAAATTGCTGAATTTATCAATGACTATACTGTTGTGGTAACCAAGTCGACAGTACCCGTTGGAACATCTCGTGAGATTGCTGAAATTATAAAAAAAACCAGACCTGAATTAATTGAGGGCGTTTCTTTTGATGTAGCTTCTAATCCCGAATTTTTACGAGAAGGGGCCGCTATTAATGATTTCATACGACCAGACCGTGTAGTAATAGGCACGAATAGCACAAAAGCCAGTGAAGTTTTACAGAAGCTTTATAGACCTCTGTATTTAATTGAAACCCCTATTGTTTCAACAACCCCTGAGACTTCTGAATTAATTAAGTACGCAGCCAATGCTTTTTTGGCTTTAAAAATTTCCTTTATAAATCAAATGGCTGACTTGTGTGAAAAAACAGGTGGAGACATTCAGACATTAGCAAAAGGAATTGGCCTAGATAAAAGAATTGGTGGAAAATTTTTGCATGCCGGACCTGGATATGGTGGATCGTGCTTTCCCAAAGATACACTAGCGCTTAGCCAAATTGCTGAACAGCATGGGACAAAATGCTCATTAATTGATGAAGTCATACGATATAATGACGATCGAAAATTACTTATGGCACATAAAATTATTGATGCCATAAAAACTGCTGGCACAAACAAAAAAGTAGCAATTTTGGGCATCACTTTTAAGCCAAACACAGATGATTTAAGAGAAGCACCTAGTTTAGCTATTATTCCTGAGCTTCTAAAAAATGGAATGACACTTTCAGTTTACGACCCACTTTATTACTGTGGCAGTGAACGCTTAGAACATGCTTTTAATTGTGAGCAGTCATTAGAGCAAGTACGTTTTGCTAAATCTAGTTATGATGCAGTCGCTGATGCTGGCTGCGTCGTCATATTAACTGAATGGAATGAATTTAGAGCACTTGATATGAAAAAAATTCGTGAACTGATGAATACATCTGCAATTCCTTTGTTTATGGACTTTAGAAACATATATCAAGCTAAAGACATGACTGAATTCAGATATCATAGAATTGGTCAAAAAGCGTAGCTTTTGCTTAAAGTTTTGCGCAGCCTGATTCAATGCGTTCCTGAAGAAGCGGCATGAATTCAGTTCTTGGTAATCCTGCTGGAATAGGATCTAAAAATTCTAACGTAATACAGCCAGGTTTTTTAAATTTAGAACGTCGCGCCCAGAATTTTCCGGAATTTAAGGCAATCGGCACTACAGTAACATTAAGTTCCTGGTATAAAATACCAATACCTGACTGATAGTTTCCTAGCTGACCATAAGCTCCGCGTCGCCCTTCTGGAAAAATTAAAATTGAGAAATTATTATCAATAGATTTTTTACCTTGAGCGATTAATGATTTTAAGGACTTCATGCCGTTTGACCGGTCAATAACAATACTATTTAATTTCACCAAATAACTACCGTATCCTGGAATTTGCGTTAATTGCTTTTTTAAAACTATGACAAAGCGTTTCACAAGAGTTGAAAAAATCAAAGTCTCCCACGCAGATTGATGTTTGCACGCCAGTATCACCGGTCCATTTTTTAATGCTTCGTCTAATTTTTCTTGACCCAATATTTTGTAATCAAGCCCAACAATTAATTTCAAAGAAAACATAATTATATGTGTCCAAGTTTTGTACCAAAGAACACAACACCACCTAGGCAAAATAATTACAGGAACCCATAAAATAATAAATAGCGAGATTGTGAAGACATAAAAAAACACATCAAAACAATAAGAACGAAAACGAGCGATAATATCCATGATGCCTATATACTGCTTAAAAGGGTTGTGTTTCCACCACATGCGGTAATATTTTGAGTGAACGTACGCTCATGCACAAATCGTAACAAATAATTTGGACCACCAGCTTTGGGGCCAGTACCAGAAAGACCTTCACCACCAAATGGTTGCACGCCAACTACCGCGCCAATCATATTGCGATTAATATATAAATTACCTACCTTTGCATGGCGTTCTGCAGTAGCAACGGTTGATTCTAAGCGACTGTGAATGCCCATAGTCAATCCATAACCTGTATCATTTATTTGACAGAAAACTTTTTCAAGTTCATCTGCTTTAAAGCGCACAACATGGACAACCGGGCCAAAAACTTCCTCTTTTAGTAAGTTAATAGATTCAATTTCCCATAATTCTGGTCCAAAAAAATCACCATGATCTGGCGCACTACAAGTGTAAATATTTTTAGCATGTCCCGTTTTTTCAAGACTATTTAGATATAGTATGTGATTTTCAAGGTTTTCTTTAGCTACACTATCAATAAGCGGGCCAACATCTGTACTTAACTTCCACGTATCATTCACTTCAAGATCACTCATTGCGTTACTAAGCATATGCAATAAGTCATCGGCAACATCTTCCTGAACAAACAAAACACGAAGAGCTGAACAACGTTGTCCAGCACTTTGAAATGCTGAGCTAATCACATCTGTAACAACTTGCTCATGCAACGCTGATGAATCCACAATCATGGCATTCATTCCACCTGTTTCTGCAATAAGTGGCACAATAGGCCCTTGCCTACTTGCCAACGTTTGATTAATACGAATTGCTGTATCAGTTGAACCTGTAAAAACAACGCCTTTAACTCTGGAATCAGTCAAAAGATGTTCTGAGACATCAATTCCATTGCAATGCATAAATTGAAAAGCATCCTTTGGAACGCCTGCCTTGTGAGCAAGTTCTGTAGCAAATAACCCTATTCTGGGTGTTTGATGAGAAGGCTTAACGAGAACAGTATTGCCTGTAACTAAAGCAGCAATAGCCTGCCCTAAGAAAATTGCCAAAGGAAAATTCCAAGGTGCTATGCAAACAAAGACGCCACGAGCATGGTATGATAAATTATTCAGTTCTCCTGTCGGTCCAGGAAGCTCTATTGGGGAATCTAAAAGTTGACGAGCTTGGTTCGCGTAGTAATAACAAAAATCAATTGCTTCACGAATTTCAGCGATACAGTCACTTACAGTTTTTCTTCCCTCTAAGCACAATATTTGAATAAGTTCATCACGCTTTTCATCTAAAAGATCACCGATCTTTTCAATAATTCGAGCACGATTTTCAACACCTATTTTTTCCCAGCCATTTTGAGATTGATCAGCATGGCTTAAAAGTTTTTTTAATTGATCAGCCCCAAGAACTTCAGGCGCATCTTTTAATGAATAAGAATTTATCAATTTGTGAATATGCTTTAAAAAATCATAGGAAGATAAATCATCGCCTTTTGAATTACGGCGGTAGGCCCCATACATTTCCGCTGGTATTTTAATTTTAAGGTGCGGATTATTATGAGTTTCCAGACATTGAGCGCTAACGCTTTTCACAAGAGATTCTGCAGGTAATTGCAGGTCATAAATTTGATGAACAAAACTGCTATTTGCACCATTTTCAAGGAGCCTACGTACAAGATAGGCCAACAGATCCTTATACACACCCACAGGCCCATAAATACGGTGACGTGCGTGAATATGCTCATAAAGCGATTCGCCCATGCCATACAGTCGTTGTAATTCAAATTTAGTCACGGCTTTTTGCGCAGCCATTTCCAAAACAAATGCTGCCGTGTAAGCATTGTGTGTCGCAAACTGCCCATAAATTAAAGAAGAAGCATTTAAAATTTTTTCAGCACACACTAAATAAGACAAGTCGGTATGAGCTTTTTGTGTAAATACAGGATAATCGCTTAACCCACGTTCTTGACACCATTTTATTTCACTGTCCCAATAAGCTCCTTTAACAAGGCGTATGTGCATGTGTTCACCAGTCGTCTTGGCCATTAAAACAAGCCAATCAACAACAACATGTGCACGCTTTTGATAGGCTTGAACAGCTAGACCAAATCCACCCCAGCCTTTTAAAGAATCATGAGTGTATACATCTTGAATGATTTCCAAAGATAACTCTAATCTGTCTGTTTCTTCAGCATCTACCGTCAACATTATTTCAGCATCTTTAGCTGCCTGGCAAAGCTTCAGCAATGTTTCACCAAGCTCAGATTTTACACTATCGCGCTTTAATAATTCGTAACGCGGATGTAATGCTGATAGTTTTATTGAAATACTAGACTTTTCGATAATGTCACCTGATTGTCCTTTTAAGGCTTCAATTGCATTTAAATAAGCATCAAAATAACGTTTTGCATCTTCTTTTGTTTTTGCTGCCTCGCCAAGCATATCAAAGGAATAAAGATCGTTTCCTTTTTTAGAATTTGCTATTTCAATGGTTTCACCAGCTACAAATTGATGCCCCATTGTGTGAATAATTTTCACCATAATTTGGCGAATAAGTGGCTCACCAAAACGACGAATCAATCCTGGAATATGGCTAAAAACAGATCCTGAGGTCCCAAATGATAAAAATTTGCTGGTTTGACTTAAGCTAAAATTCGCTAATCGTTCAACCCATGTACCTTCATTAGTATTTTCCCATGCACCAAGACCAAGCTTATCCCGTATTAATTTACTTTTTGTAGAATTATCGGGAATACGCAAAAGCGCTTCTGCCATGCACATTAATGCTAAGCCTTCTTGTGTGCTTAAACGGTATGTTTGCAACAAGCTTTCAATACGTAATGGGCTGAGCTTATTTTTTCTTAAATGATTAATAATTTCATGCGCTTTTTTTGCAGCAAATTCATGGTAACTAGACATTGATTCGTATTTTTTTAGAAGATGCTCAACGGCACTTGTTTCATTAGTACGATATTGTTTTTCTAGTTGGTTCCATAGGTGAGATAATTCGATAGTAGCAAAGGTGGGGATAAACATTACTTTCTCCAAAAGTGGTCGGAACGGCGGGATTCGAACCCACGACCCCTATCCCCCCGGAATAGTGCGCTACCAGGCTGCGCTACGTTCCG
>CAYUNR010000051.1:0-10193 GCA_964446295.1 uncultured Candidatus Finniella sp.
GTCATCGTTACCTGGAATTGGATACGTAATCATATCAGGTGTTGAGTTGCTATCAATAATCGCAATAATTGGAATGCTTAGTCGTTGAGCTTCCAGAACTGCGATTGCTTCTTTGTTTGTATCAAGTACAAATAGCATATCAGGCAAACCGCCCATATCAGCGATACCACCAATAGCTAGTTCAAGCTTATCGTATTCACGTTGAAGCTTTAAAATTTCTTTTTTCGTCATGCGGCCTGGGTGAGAAAGCTCTTCTTGCATTTCTTTCAAGTGCTTAATTGACTGGTTTACTGTTTTCCAGTTTGTAAGCAAACCACCAAGCCAGCGATGGTTAATGTAGTACTGTCCACAGCGTTTAGCTGCTTCTTTAACAATGTCAGAACCTTGAACTTTTGTTCCTACAAAAAGTACGCGTCCACCTGCTTTTACAGTGTCACGAGCAACTTCTAATGCTTTATGAAGCATTGGAACAGTTTGTTGCAAGTCTAAAATGTGAACTTCGCTGCGTTCACCAAAAATGTACGGTGCCATTTTAGGATTCCAGCGACGTGTATTGTGTCCGTAGTGTACGCCCGATTCTAGTAACTGACGCATTGTAAATGTTGGCATGGCCATAGTAGTAGTCTCCTTTGTTTCCGATTAAACCTCATCAGGCCGATACTGCATCGGTGGGCAAGGTTGCCCAAAGCCTGACTGTGTAGTGCGCTTATTATATTCAAGCCATAAAAAAAATACCAGATAAATTTTTATGAATTACGTGAACTCGTTAAGATACAATAAAAGGGACCAAAATTAACTTTGAAAAGCTTTTTCTAAGTATAAAGAGCATTTTTTAACTACTATTAGATTGAAAAAGATGTAAATTATGGTATAATTGATAATAATATTTCTTTGTAAAATATACTATGTCACGGAAGTGTAAGACACTCATATCATTTTTATTGCTAATAATGAACATTTGCTTCGCTCAAGAATTAGAATTAAAACCGGAACCAAGCTGTGCACCAACCCGCATTATTAATGTACTGCTTGTTGATGACATGCATATGAATCGTGTTTTAGCGGAGCGTTCAATTGTGCGATATAACGAAACAAGAGGAGATAACCCTGAAATACATATCGACTTCTTAGATGACGGTTCAAAAATACAATTACAAAATCTTTTGGGAATTAATTTAGTTTTGTGCGATATCGAAATGATACAACAAGACGGAAATGTTGCACTTGCAAGAATCGTTGGAGAAGCGCAAAAAGTAAACTTTTTACTACCCCCCTTTGTCGCAATCACATCCCTATCAGACTATCAAAATATTGGCGAAGTAGACGCAGAAAAACAAGCCAAACGGTTAACTTGGGCAACAGCACATCATTTTATCGGCGGCAGAGACAAAGTTTCTAATTCTTTCCCTATAGACAATATATTGACCTATTGTGATGAAAAATTAGGATCAAATTGGTTAACAACCCATGTTGGACACTATAAACCAGTAATAGCACCCGAAAAAGAGATGGATCTCGATATTACCGAATCATCTATCACCATGGATTCCCCTGAGACATTGCATATAGAAACAAGTTGGTGGCGATATCTTTTGTGTGGTTGCAGATGTGGAACAAAAAGAATCTCTGCAGAAACAAACTGAAAATATTAAAAGACTTTAAAGTATTAGCCCCTTAAGCTTTCTAGGAAGCCTTGCAGCATATAGGCTGCGGCCATTTTGTCGACAACCTCGCGTTGGCGTTTACGTGATAAGTCAGCTTCAATCATTGTGCGGTGCACAGCCATGGTCGATAGCCGTTCATCCCAGGCATAAAAAGGAATACTACAAACCTTAGTAAGCTTTTCGGAAAATTGCTGAACCTTTTCGCATTGCGGCCCAACTGTGCCGTTCATGTTCACGGGCCAGCCAATCACAACGGCAACGATGTTTTCTTGGGATACGAGTTTTTGAAATTGCTGCAAAAGTTCTGGTTTGCTTAATACCTTAAAAGGAGAGGCAATTGTCCAGGTTAAATCACACAGGCTAAGGCCCACGTGCTTTTCCCCATGATCAATACCTAAAAGGCGGTTCTTTGAATTTTTTAAAGACGCTATTTCAGAAGCTAAAACAAATTCCAAGACAAACCCTAATGCGAAGGCGTGCTTGGTCTTGTTTCGGAAACATCACCAATGTGTTTTTGCCCCCTGGCTTTTGCAAGCTGAACTTGCTTTTGACGTTCACTAACACGCTGATAGTGCACATCGTTATGGGAATCATAGCAATGGTGGCAATGAATACCCGCTAAATAATGTTCTGATGCTTTTTCTTCTTCAGTAATCGGCATACGGCAACCATAGCACTGATCATATTCACCAAGCTCAAGACCATGACGAACAGAAACGCGCTGGTCAAAAACAAAGCATTCCCCTTCCCAAAGGCTTTTTTCTTCAGGAACTTCTTCAAGGTATTTTAAAATGCCACCTTTTAGATGATAAACCTCTTTAAAACCCAATGCTTTAAGATATGCCGTTGAACGTTCACAGCGAATACCACCCGTACAATACATAGCCACCGGCTTGTCTTTGTACTGCATAAGGTTTTCTTCAGTGTAGGTTGTAAAATCTTTAAATGTCGTGGTTTTTGGGTTTACAGCACCTTTGAACGAACCAATCATGACTTCATAGTCATTGCGTGTATCAATTGTAACAACATCACTTCTTGAAATTAATGCATTCCAATCACTAGGTGCAACGTACGTTCCAACCATTTGTGTAGGGTCCGCGGCAGCTGCACCAAGGGTTACAATTTCTTTTTTCAGCTTCACCTTCATGCGCAAAAAAGGCATGGTTTCAGCTTTTGATTCTTTATATTCAAGGTTTTGAAAAGGCCCAGCTTCTTTCAAGTATGCAGCGACTGCGTCAATGCCTGAACGGGTTCCAGCAATAGTACCGTTAATACCCTCAGCGGCAAGTAATAAAGTTCCTTTTACGCCATGGCTTTTACAGAAGCTTAATAATGGTGCTTGTAAATCTAGGTAATTAGGCAGCGCCACAAATTGGTAAAGTGCAGCAACAACAATCATGATGCTTCTTGTGTTTTCTTAAGAAGTTTCACAGCGTTATCAAGCTCAGCCTGAGTACAAAAACCTAGTTGAACAGGACTGCGCGGCTTAATGTTTTGCGCATTCCAATGGCTTTTTGTACGAACAGCATCAATAGTAATCTTCGTTGTGCCAATAAGCCTTGAGATCTGAGAATCTGTTAAATCTGGATAGTATTTAACCAACCATGAAATAGCATCTGGACGCTCTTGGCGCTTAGACAACGGAGTGTAACGGGGACGCTTTTTGCCCAAAACGCTATCTGCAGAAATGGCTGCAGATATTTGCAATTCTGCAGTTTCGTCTTGTTCACAACGATGAATTTCTTCTAGAGTAAGCTGCGCTGAAGCAATAGGGTCAAAACCCAACATGCCATGAGTTGCTTCGCTATCTGCTAAATTTTGAACCTCTAGCATATGCAGACCACAAAACTTAGCAATTTGCTTAAACCCAAGGGCTGTATTTTCAATAAGCCAAACGGCAGTTGCTTTTGGCATCAATGGAATAGTCATAAAATCTCTTTACCTTGAAAATTGAACTTTCAGTAGTCCAATACTATTTCTTATTTTTATAGCCCATTATAACGATAAGGACCAGTAAAGAAAACACCGCAATTACTCCGCTGGCCAAAAACATGCGTGATTGTCCAAAGTATTGGGAAACAACACCAGCGATGTTACTCGCAAAAAATTCCGAAATGGCAATAATCACGTAATAACAACCAAACCCAGTACCACGTAAGTCTTCAGGGACAATTTCAGCAATAAGCGACAAAAAGATATTCATGGTAATAGCGTATTGCACGCCCCAAAACGCAATACCAATCCACAACATAGTTAAAGAAGTCGCATTGGCCAAAACCATATCTGCAAGTACCAAGAACAAAATTCCGATAATTAAGAACCAGTAGCGGTTCATACGGTCAGCCATTCGCCCAACTGGATACGCAGTCAAACACCAAGCAACATTAAATACCATCATCACTAGTGGTACATTTTCTAGGGGCATATCAAAGGTTTTGCGAGCGTACAAACATAAAAAGCCTTCACTAAACCGTGAGAGCATGAAGATTGCCGCAACTAGCATGAGCATCCAAAAAGACTTACCAAGCAATGGCAGATTTTTAAAGCTAATAGGGTGACGGCGCTTTTCTTCCGGCAATGGAATTTCGGCAGATACTGCCGAATGGGTAAATCGTTTGGGCTCTCTAATGAAAAAAACTAAAATGCAGTAGGCCAAAATTGCAGGTATTACTGCCACTTGAAACACTGACTGAATATCATTATTGAAAAAGCGCATCGCAAACATGCCAACAATAGCACCTAGGAACGCACCAGCCTGAGAAAGAGTACGCTTTAACCCATAAGCTGAGCCAATTTGCTTAGGTGACACAACATCAGCAATCATCGTGTCACGTGGGGTTGACTGAATTCCATTCGCAATGCGCTCTCCAAGCCTGCCACAAAAAAATGGCATAAAGGTATTGGAAAAAGCAAATAGGATACGGCTAAGCACGCTAATAGAATACCCAAGCACCATCAGTGGTTTGCGGCGCCTAAAGTAATCACTAATTAGACCCGAAAATAATTTCATTAACTGCGAGCCGCCTTCGGCTATGCCTTCAGCAACACCAATCCAAGCCATGGTAACGCCAAAAGAATCCATATAGATAGCAAAATAGCTATATCCCATTAGCAAGCTAAGGTTAAGCAAAAACATCATGCAACCGATTTTCCAAACGGTAGTATGAATTTTGGTGTTTTGATGATTATTTTCTGAAATTGAAGCCGTCGTCATAGGGCGTATCTACTTATTCTGAAACGACGACACATATCTTGGCTAAAACTGGGCTACATCCCTTCTATTACTAGCCAATAACTGACGACTTTGCAATCAGAAATTATGATTCAAGTTCCAAATAAGGTGATCCTTCACCTAAGGACAAACCATTTATCAACTCTAGCATGTCTGTCATAGCATCTGCTCCAAATTTATCTGTACAACCACCATGCGGATCAACAAATATTTTTGGCATCTTACCAGGACTATGAATGCTTACGTGAGATCCTTTTTGCCCGCGATAAGGAATACCAAGACCCACCATCAAATTTAAAAAACTACTCATATTAAAAGTAAATGGGGTTTGTTCCCTGATAGCAGTCAGGACAATATTTTGAGCATGTGTAAGATTGAATCTTCCGACTGGCTCCGGAATATAACGATCTTCTGAAGGATGCTTAACCCAGTTCACTGGACAAAAGGATTTTCCAGGTAAAAGCCGTAACCTATCTGAATTTGTTGCCATTCGCATAGCTAATTGCAAAGTCTTTTCACGTATGTCTTGAGGCGTAAAAGGCATCATAGAAGTAAGCTTTTCATCAGCACATCTTGCACCTTCTTCAGATGCAGGTTTTGCGGCACCTGCAATGTTATTTAGCAGTATGCAAGAACCTGTTTCTCTTTTTTCTTGTATTCCTGCTGTTGCACCAGCTGCAGCTCCCTCTGTACCTAATGCTATCTGTCCTTTTTTAGCAGCTTTTTTTCTAGCCGCTTTGCTTGGTTGCTTTTTAGAAGTAGAAAGGAAATCCAATGCTAATAAATCTTCTTCCAGTGATCGAAAAGCACTGTCTGCCTGCGTTTTCTGATTACTTGCCATCTTTGGCATTGCACGCATATGGTTTCCATTTTCAATTTTCTTCCACAATGCCACTTCTTCTGGGGTATTAGGTAAATCTAGCTTAATTGTTGTTGTTACCAGTCCTACTGCACCTGAAGCAAGGGCTTTTTTCCTTACTGAGAGCTTTAACCTATTCTCCCTCGTTAACTTGTTCTCAATGATAGAAGTGGGGCCTATTTGATGTTCTTCTAATTCATCGCTAGTCGGATATAATAAATTATCCAGAGTGTACATAATTAATACACTTTTATTAGCAACAATTGTATTTTTATCCACATGCGCAAGAGATAACCTCATTAGCGCAAGCGTTAAGGAAAATAAAGAAATTTCCCGTTGAGCATCAATTAATCTCCAATAATCTTTACTTTGACGTAGCCGGAGCAAGCTTTTACTGGAAGTCTGATATCCTCCCTCTGGTTCTCTTGTTATATGATTTTTTAATTCACGAAGGCATTCAGAAAAAAAATAATTCCAGTTAATGTCTTTATGAAAAGTTAGCCTTGTTGAAAGAGCCTCCCTAATTTCGAGAGATGTATCATCAATAAGCGATTTTGAAGAAAGAAAGTCTCCTAATGTAGCTTCAAAAGGAGGCTCAGCCTCAACCAACACTAAGAGCCTTCTATAACAGTCTAGTGTCGTTATAAATGGTTGAGGATTAGACCACTTTTTGAAATACTCATACCATGTTTCTGGGTCTGTTTTGTACCAATTTTCATGAACAAAAAAAGGATGAAGTCTTTCATAAGCTTCTTTATTTTGATGATCCGCAGGATCAAGCGCCAATAACTTTTCATAAAGCTCTCTCCTGTAATCTAGCTCATCTTTTTCCTTTTTTATTATTGCTTCAAGCAATGATTGCATTAATGCCATAGTTTTTTTCTGGCCAGGATGGGCGCTCAAGCTAGAGTAGTCATCGTATTTATGACCTTGCACAATAGCAATATCAGCTATGGCTGCGTAGACATCGAAGTATGTGAAGTCTTCAACTTGAGAATCTGCTATATTGCTTATTTGAGTAAAAACAGAACGCTCTGTTATTGGTGTGGCCATCCTAACAGTATCCTCATCTGGTCCGCCTGCTGCAGCCCCCGCCGCACCTCCGTAAACCCTTCCGGTTGCTGCTGCATCTAAAAAGGTATTCATAGAAAACAGCAATATCGCAATAATTAGATTTTTCATTATTTGTAATGCGCAATAAATTTAACTCGGGAAAAATACCACAAAACAAACAGAAAAGCAATAATTATATTTATATAAGCAATAATAGTTCGTATTCAGAAATTTACATGCTTAAAAGTATTTTTAACCCCAATAAAATCAAAAACCCCCCAGTAACGTGCTCAATGATATGCTGAAAATTTTTAAAAAATGAGATGAGGTGTTTATTGGAAAAGAATATAGCAACTATTAAAAACCACGTAAACGTAGATACCAGGATAATCGCAACATAGATTGCAATTACCATATTTGGCACTTCAGGCGTTATAAAGCCGGAAAATAAACCTATAAAGAAGAGCATTGCTTTGAAATTAGTAATATTTGTGAAAAATCCACTACGAAAGGCCTTAAAATCAGAAAGCACTTTATGCTGATGTGCTTTCTCTGCGTAGTCTGCTGAATGTTTTTTTGTTCTTATCCCTAAAATTCCAATATAAATCAGATACCCAGCGCCAATATATTTGAGGAAATTTAACAGCCAAGCAGTCTTAGCAATAATAACACCAAGCCCTAGAACTATGTAGGTCATGTGTAAAAGGTCACCACAGGTGACACCAAGCACCGTAAAAATTGCAGCCCTTCGTGTATGAACTAAGCTATTGCGCATAACAACCGCAAAATCAGGACCTGGGCTCATCACGCCCAGCAGTTGAATAACCAACAAGGTTATCATTGAAGGAAGGTAGTCAAGAATCATTATTTTTAGCTATATGGTTAGGTATTTTTTAAAATAGTAACATGCAGGTCCAATGCGTCACTAGACTAAGCGTTCAAGTTTTTACAGCATAAAAACAAAAAGCTCTCCTTCTGTTACGAAGAAGAGCTTTTACTTGTAGTGTTTTATTGAATAAGAGCGTGAATAAGAGCGTCTTTGAAGCTATCTCTTGTTCCGTTCATTGGCTCACCATAAGCACCAGATATTGCAGCGCCGTGCATATGCACCATACTAAGATCAATCATTGGGCTGCCAGCTCCTGGAACTAAGCTGTCAATAAATCCAGATATTGCATCCATAAATGCCACATCAACTTGTTCTTTAGTGTTAGCAAGAGAATCTATCTTTACATCTACCGGAGCAGGAACAGCAGGATTCACAGAATCAATAACTTGATTCAAAGCCATTTTGAAGCTCTCTCTTGTGCCATCCATTAGCATTATTGGAAGACCATTCACCATTGCGCCATACAAATTCACACTGTGATCAAGCATTTGACTTCCTGCACCTGGCACTAAAGCATCAATAAATGCACTAGCTTTTGCCTTTTTCTCATCACGCATCAAGTTTAAATAGGGGCTGAGATCGCCAGAATGTTTATATTCCAATAATGCGTCAGTATCAGAAGCTGCCAACTGAGCATGGCGGGGCATTGCAGTAGGAGCAACCGCATGATGAGGCCTCTCCGCAACTGCTACAGGCATTTGTTGTTCTTGAAGAATAGCGTCAATAAGAGCACGCTTAATGCTTTCAGTTGATCCGTCTGTACCATACGCAGACATTGGATCATGCATACTCGTCACACTAAAATCAATCAGGCGGCAGAGAGTGCTGCCAAAAGGAAGAAAGCTGTCAATAAATGCAGATATTGCGTCCGCGAATGCCATATCAACATCGGACTGAACTCTAGCAAGAGAACTTAGTCTTGCATCAAACGGAGCTGGAACCGCAGGATGCACAGACTCAATAACTTGTTGCAAAGCATGTTTAAAGCTATCTCTTGTTCCATCAGCTAAAGGAATTGTACCTCCATACAAATTCACACCATGGTCCAGAAACTGACCATTCATAGGCGCAAAAGCGTCAATGAATGCGTGTACTTTTGCTATTTTATCGAGACGCAGTCGGTTTAAATAGGGGCTGAGGTCATGGGTGATCACTGACATTAATAATTCTTCAGTATCTGTTCCCATAAGCGCACCAACATAAGCAGGTGCTTCTGCGTGAAATGCTGCACCATGAGCATGTTTTTCTTGCTCAATTGCAGCAGCAAACCCACTAGCTGAAATAGCTACGAAAGCTGCACTTAATAGTAATTTGTTTGTTTTCATAATTTTCTCCTGTATCGCTATGAATGTATCGCTATGAATGTATCGCTATGAATGTATCGCTATGAATGTATCGCTATGAATGTATCGCTAAAGCTAATTTATACGAACATTCAACTTCATCCTATACCATATTTGTTAATAAAAAGTAAATTTTAAAATGCAAAATTAACATAAATTGTTGTGATAATGCGCCCATCATACGCACTCCTTCTTGCATCGTTTACCCAAGATACTTTTGACGAAAATCCCCATTCGGTGTACATTTCATCTAATTGACCCTTATGCAGACTGAAAATTATGGGATTAAGCACAAGTCATTTAATTATTGTTTTGTTGATTGTTTTAGTATTGTTCGGCGCAGGGAAAATCCCCAAAATTATGGGTGATCTTGCAAAAGGCGTGAAGGCCTTTAAAGATGGTATGAAAGACGAGGACAAACAATAAATGACCGTTCGTCTTCGTTTTGCCCCCTCACCTACTGGATATTTACACATTGGCAGTGCACGTACGGCACTGTTTAATTACCTATTCGCAAAGCACTGCGGTGGCAAATACTTGCTACGCATTGAAGACACTGACCGGGAACGTTCAACCCCCGAAGCAGTCGATGCTATTTTTTCAAGCCTCAATTGGCTTGGCATTAAAGCCGATGAAGAACCCATTTTTCAATTTGAACGGGCTTCCCGTCATGCAGAGGTTGCCCACCAGCTATTAAAGGCTGGAAAAGCCTATTATTGCTATTGTTCACCAGAAGAATTGCAAGCCATGCGTGACGAAGCAGCGGCTAAAAAATTACCGCCGCGTTATAATGGCATGTGGCGTGACCGCGATTCATCAACCGCACCTGCGGGAATTAAGCCGGTTATTAGGTTTAAATCCCCGCAGCAAGATTCCCTTACCATTCAAGACAAAGTCCAAGGACCGGTTACTGTTCAAAACAATCAGCTAGATGATATGGTTTTGCTTCGCGCCGATGGTACCCCTACCTATATGCTTTCCGTGGTGGTAGATGACCACGACATGGGAATCACCCATATTATCCGCGGTGATGACCACCTAACCAACGCATTTCGTCAACACCACATTTACACGGCAATGGGCTGGAATGTCCCTGAATTCGCTCATATTCCCCTTATTCATGGGGCCGATGGAGCCAAACTATCAAAGCGTC
>CAYUNR010000052.1:0-10175 GCA_964446295.1 uncultured Candidatus Finniella sp.
AATCATTAGGGCATCTTTCCACGCCAGATGCTGTGGCAGTTAATGTAGGTAACCCGCATTTGGTATGCTTTGTGGAAAATATCGATTCAGTCGCTAGTTACGGCGAAGGATTAGAAAATCACCCTGCATTCCCACTGCGTACTAATGTTGATTTTGTGAAAATACTCGATTCTGGACATTTACAGCTAAAAGTTTGGGAACGTGGAACAGGTATTACGCCAGCTTGTGGTAGCGGCGCGTGTGCATCAGTGGTGGCTGCTTATGCCCATAAAAAAGTTGATCAAAAAACAAAAGTTTCTCAAGCGGGTGGCGACCTTTGGATTCAGTGGGATGGGCAAAAATTGCACATGACAGGTCCTGCTGTGATTGTGTTTACGGGCACTTTTTTCTATAAGTCATGAAATCTCTAAAAGGTTTTGATTGGGTTTTAGCATCTGCCGAAGATCGGCGGGTAATGCAGTACATGCAATCGTACGAACTTCCTGAGTTCTTATCACGTATTCTTGTGGCCCGAGATATTCATTTTGATAAGGTGAAAGATTTTCTGAGTCCCTCATTGAAACGCTTTTTACCTGAGCCTTTTCTTTTAAACGACATGGAAAAAGCAGTAAAACGTGCCGTTTCTGCAATCCAAACTAATCAAAAAATTGTTGTTTATGGCGATTACGATGTTGACGGGGCAACGTCTTCAGCTCTATTACGTCGTTATTTTCGCGATATTGGCGTAAGCACCGCATTGTATATTCCCGATCGTCTCGATGAAGGATACGGAGCAAATCCTGCTGCGTTAAAAAAATTACGTAAAGAAGGTAATGACCTGTGCCTTATGGTTGATTGCGGTACCACAGCTTTTGAAGCATTGGCGGAAGCAGCAACATGTGGGTTAGATGTTATTGTTCTTGACCACCACACGGCTGAAACTAGCTTGCCTAGTGCTATAATCGTTAACCCAAATCGTTTAGATCAAGAACTTGGTGAACGAACTGATTTAAAGCTATTGTGCGCTGCAGGAGTAGCGTTTTTATTTATTGTGGCACTGAATCGTGCGCTTCGTGCTTCAGGTTACTTTCAAACTCATCAAGAACCTGATTTATTAAATTATTTAGATATTGTTGCACTTGGCACTGTATGTGACGTCATGCCCTTAAAAGGGTTGAATCGCGCGTTGGTAACTCAGGGATTAAAAATTGCTCGCATGCGCAAAAATATAGGTCTTGCCACATTAACTGACGTGGCTGAACTAAAGGGTGGTATAACTTCTGCTTATCATTTTGGATTTATGATTGGCCCACGCATTAATGCCGGTGGTAGAGTAGGGCAGGCTGACCTAGGATCACGTTTACTATTTACGCAAGACACTCTAGAAGCAAAAGAATTGGCAATTAGGCTAAATGAATTAAATGCGCAACGCCAAGAAATTGAACGTCAAGTTTTAGAAGAAGCTGTTATTCAGGTGGAAACTCAAGATCTTAATTCACGTTCCGTAATTATGGTTAAGGGAAATAACTGGCATCCAGGTGTTATTGGAATTGTTTCAAGCCGTTTGAAAGATAAATATCACAAACCCACATTGGTAGTGACCGATTGGGAAGGTGAGCAAAAAGGCTCAGGACGTTCTGTTTCAGGACTCGACATGGGCGTGCTCATGCATCAGGCTTTGCATAAAAACCTACTTACAAAAGGTGGTGGCCATGCTATGGCTGCAGGTTTTACCATTACACCAGGTTGCTATGAAAGTTTTTATGATTTTATCGATGCCGCAGCCTTGCCTTGTATGCAAAATAGAGAGCTCAAGCTTACCATAGACGGTTACCTAACTATTGATGGCTTAAATGAAGTATTCCTAAACCACGTGCAACAGCTAGAACCCTATGGTAGTGGTCATCCAACGCCTACATTTGCATTTAAACATATGATTTGTAATTTTGCCGATGTAGTAGGTGAACAACATATTCGCTTGCAGCTACAAGATGAAACAGGTAAACGTTTAAAAGCTATGGCTTTTCGGGCTATGCAAACGCCTTTGCAAGAAGTGCTTAACCATCGTGGTCCTCTTGAAATAGCAGGTAATGTCAAGCTAGACGAATGGCAAGGAAGACAGCAACTAACACTAATTGTTGACGATATAAGGATATAAATATGCAAAAAATTATAGAATCTGCATGGGATAATGTAGCGAATTTGACCGTAACAGATGAGCTAAGAAATGCAGTTGAGAAAACGCTTCAGCAACTTGATGCAGGTACAATTCGCGTTGCGACAAAAACCGCTGATGGTTGGCAGGTTAATACGTGGCTAAAAAAGGCAGTTTTGCTATCATTTCGCTTAAATTCTAATAAATTTCAGCAAGGTTACCCTGCTCCATTTTTTGATAAAGTTCCCTTAAAATCTGACAGCTGGACTGCTGATCAATTTTTAAATTCAGGGTTCCGTAGTGTGCCGGGTTCGGTTGTGCGTCGCGGTGCGTATATTGCGAAAAACGTTGTGCTAATGCCAAGCTTCGTTAACATTGGTGCTTATGTTGATGAAGGAACCATGGTTGATACATGGGCAACAATTGGTTCTTGTGCGCAAATTGGCAAAAATTGTCATATCTCAGGTGGTACTGGAATAGGCGGAGTGCTTGAGCCTGTGCAGGCAGCTCCTGTTATTATTGAAGATAATTGCTTTATAGGAGCGCGTTCTGAAGTTGCCGAGGGTGTTATTGTTGAAACCGGTGCTGTGCTTAGCATGGGCGTGTTTATTGGTGCATCCACAAAAATAATTGATCGTCAGACTGGTGCTATTTACTTCGGGCGAGTTCCTGCATATTCAGTAGTTGTGCCTGGTTCACTTCCCTCATCAGGTGGTGTCAACCTTAGCTGTGCAGTTATTGTTAAAACCGTTGACGAAAAAACTCGTTCAAAAACTGGCATTAATGAATTATTGAGAGATTAATCATGAATGTTCTAGAGCTTGCTCAAAAACTTATTCAATTTGATACAGTTACTCCCAAGGGTTCTGAATGTTTAGATTTTATTGGGCAATATCTTGAATCATTTGGGTTTGAAGTATCTAGATTACCATTTGGTGATGTTGATAATTTGTTTGCTCGAAAAGGAACAGACGCGCCGCACATTATGTATGTTGGTCATGTTGATGTGGTGCCAACTGGTGAGGGTTGGACGCATGATCCATTTTCAGGTGTGGTGGAAAATGATGTGTTATATGGACGAGGTGCTGTTGATATGAAAGGTTCCATAGCAGCATTTTTAGCAGCCATACCAAATATAAAAACTAATGGATCAACCAGTATACTGCTTACATCAGACGAAGAAGGCCCAGCTAAAGACGGGGTAGCCAAAGTTATTCCGTGGTTGAAAAAAAGCAATCAGATTCCTACCTTTGCTTTGGTGGGTGAGCCTACATCAGTTGATAAGATGGGTGATACCATTAAAAATGGCAGGCGTGGCAGCATTAGTTTTGACATAGTCGTTCATGGCAAGCAAGGGCATGTAGCATATCCACACTTGGCAAATAATGCAGCTAATTCGCTGATTATGTTTCTTGGTGAGTTAATTTCAACTTCTCTTGATAAAGGGACAGCAGACTTTGATCCTAGCAACTTAGAAATTGTAAAATTGAATATGCCAAACAGTGCTTATAATGTAATTGCAGGCACCGCTTATGCTTCAGTAAATATACGTTTCAATACACTGCATAGCTTTGAATCATTAACACAACGTATTAATTCGATAGCCAAAAAAGCAGAAAAACACTTTAAAGTTACTTTTTCAATAACACCACTACCATCAGCAGAGCCTTTCATTGCTGGTTCTTCGGAATGGACGAATATAGTATCAAAAGCCGTTGAAGCTGAAACTGGTGTTGCACCTATATGTTCAACGTCGGGTGGAACTTCAGATGCACGATTTATACACAAAATCTGTCCAGTCATTGAATTAGGGCTTTTGAACAAAACTGCACACCATGTTGATGAATGTGTGCCTATTAGTGATTTAGAAACTTTACAAAAAATTTACGAGCGAATTTTTTAGTGAAAAGAAATTTGATTTCAGGTATATTCATCATCTCTAACATATTGAGCTAAAAATGCGATTTGTATTATTTATTCTTATTTTTGTTTCGAATTGCTTGTTTCCAAAAGATGTTGTTTTTGTAAAATTAAACTCTGGCATTGGAAATCAAATGTTTCAATTCGCAGCAGCGTATAGCTTGGCTCAAACGATTGGCGCTGATCTCAAAATTGTTGCTTCTAATGATAGTGATGCTGACCTAAAAGACGTAAATGACAGAAAATACACATTGAATAATAAGGATTTTTGTTTTGATGGTATTGATTTTGTCTCAGAAGAAGAAATGAATAAAGAACCATTTGTTTATGTGTGGGAAGGAAGTGACTATCAATCTTTAAAAGGAAAGGGACGAATTGTTATAGGAAGTTTCTTTGAATCAGAAATTTTCTTCAAAGCGCATGCAAAAAATATAAAGAAGATATTTTCTCAACGAAAAACAAAGACACCTTTTATCAAGAAACATCTACGAGAGATAAAAAAATGCAACAGTGTTGCTGTGCATATTCGCCGTGGTGATTTTAAAAATTTCCCAGATAGAATTATGCCACTGACATATTATATGCAAGCAATGCAAAAATTTTCATCTTTAGAGAACGTGAAATTTTTTGTGTTCTCTGATGACCCAGAATATGTAAAAAGTTGTTTTTTTAACGCAGATAACATAGTGATTGTTTCAGATGTAACAGCAACAAAGCTTGAAGAATTTTACTTAATGACCCAGTGTAAACACTTCATCATTGCAAATTCTACATTTTCTTGGTGGGCCGCTTATTTATGCGAAAATCCAGCGGCTATCGTTGTCGCTCCGTCCCCGAAATATAAAGATGATTATTTTTTGACATATCCAGAAGGAGATCAGCGTAACACTATGAAGTGGATACATACAGAAAAAGCATATCCGGATAATTGGAGAACAATAAATCCTTTTGCTCTTTTTCAAGTTCTAAGTCATTCTTGAGGTTGAAAGCTAAAAAATTTAGTGGCTCATTTTTATGCTTCTCTCTTTCTTTTTTATAAGATTTTCTTCTACTCTTATCTAAGTGCAAAAACACGAGTCTGGATTTTAGTATTGTTAAGTGAGCATAAATACCGCTACATTTCACCAAGTGCACCCGTAGCTCAGCTGGATAGAGCGTTGCCCTCCGAAGGCAAAGGCCGTACGTTCGAATCGTATCGGGTGCGCCAGAGTTATTTTACGAGAATTAATCATGCAACTTGCTGAAAAGTCATCCCCATTAGTTGATTTCCAAGATGTGAACTTTTCTTATAAAGGATCAAAACAAGACGTTTTGCATAAGGTTAACGTCATTTTTAGGTCTCATTCATTTTATTTTTTAACCGGAGACAGTGGAATGGGGAAAACCTCATTCCTAAAATTAATTTATAATGGATTATTGCCTACAACTGGAAATATTAGTGTTTTTGGGATTAATACAAAAAATTTAAATATTAATTCACTGCCAGCTTTTCGCCAACAAATTGGCATTGTTCAGCAAAATTGTGAACTTTTTGAACACCTTACTATTCAAGAAAATGTAGCACTAGCCTTGAAATTACAGGGAGTGACAGCAAAAAAAGCAAATATGCATGCAGAAGAATTGCTTGCTTGGTCAGGTCTTGGTGACTATTTAACGCGTTTTTCTAAAGAACTCTCAGAAGGTCAGAAACAACGAGTAGCAGTTGCACGCGCGGTCATTCGTAAACCAAGACTATTATTAGCAGATGAGCCTACAGGAAATGTTGATGAAGCCCAATCAAAACGATTAATAGGGTTATTTAAAGAATTAGTCAAAATGGGAACAACAGTCATTATTGCAACTCATAATCGACAGCTTGTTGCATCTAAGGGATATACTGAATATCGTTTAAGGCACGGTGAGATTAGAGAATATAATGCTTTAAGAGGAACATCTAGCTTAACTGCACAATTAATGAGGAAGGCATGATGTTTTCAATGCCAAAAGACCTTCCTCTTCTGTACGACAAAAATCGTCGTACTTTTATGTTGATATTGTCGGTTTTAATCGGGTTACTTTACCTAGCCTGTATTTCTTCAAATGGAGTGCGTGATTTTATAAGGGCATGGCAATTTAGTCCTGAGCAAGAAAATTATGTACTTATTCCTTACAGTGGTAGTGCCACACAATTGAAAGAAGACACTGCAGAATTAGAGAAGTTCTTAAAAAAATCTCCTCTTGTTAAAAGCTTTAAAAAGATCGATGAGCAATCATTTCAAAGAATGTTTAGTCCTCAGTCTGCTTCAAGTAAATCATGGATAGAATCCATTCCATTTCCTATTTTTATTGAATTGAATTTAAAGTCATCATCTCAAAAAAAAGTAGATCTTATCGAAAAACAAATCAAAGAGATGGTTCCAGATGCACAGGTATACACTCAACCGCGCTACTCTGCAGAATTTGTATCATCATTTCAAATTTTAAGTTACATATTAAACAGCATTATCGTTTGCTTTATTGTTGCATTTTTGGCCGTTATGGTGCTGATGACTCGCGCCATTTTTGCTCAACAAGAACAAAATATTGAACGTCTTTCATTGCTAGGAGCAACTCCAATTTACATCAAGAAATTATATTGTTGGTTTATGGCAAGGTGTATTTTTCTAAGTTCAATATATGGCTTTTTTGGAGCAAGTATTGCTTGTTGGGTTATTTATATGGCTACGCAGCACATGGCCTTTTTTCCTTATGGTTTTGCAGCTCCTTCATTACTATTGTATTTGTTGTTGCCATGCTCTTGTCTTGTTGTCGGGGTTGGTATTACATATGTGTTGACAACAGGTCTGTTAAAAAAATTATGGTTATGCGCTTAAAATTACTTATTATCTTGGTCACATTTTGTGTGTGGTCTTACGGTTTGTTTGATTTTTATCGAGATACTCAGAGTTTTTCTTGCATTAATAGTCAGGTAAATGGAATTGTTATTTTAACTGGTGGGAAAGATAGAATTCAAACCGGTATGGCTCTTTTTAATCAATTGCACGCTAAACGAATTTTGATTTCAGGTGTTGATAAAATTGTTAACTTAGCAGTTATAAAAGATAAGCAACTCAAAGGTTATGATCATCTTTATCAGTTTACTGATTTTGGATATGGTGCTGTTAATACATTTTCTAACGCGCTTGAGTCTGCTGTCTGGGTGCGAAATCATAAATTTAGAACAATTGGTTTAGTCACAAATCGTTTTCATATGCCAAGGAGTCTTTGGCTTTTTAAAAAAACAATGCCCGAAATATTAATTTTTCCTATTGTGGTTGAAGCGGATGAAGCTGGTCTTTTTTACTTACTACGCGAATTTCACAAATACAACCTGACAAGGTTTGTTAGTAGGTTTTTGTTTGACTCTGAGAGAGAATTGATAGGTCTTTAAGATGCCAAACAATTTCGAGGTATTGTAGCATCATAAAATTCAAAAAAAAACAGTAGATTTAATAATATTTAGTAAAATTTTATGTATACATGTGTGTATTCTCTAGGTTACGCTATACTAGGAATATGGAAGAGCACATCTGCATAAATGAGATATTCAATCTATACGACTTATTTTTTTCTACTTCTAAGCTCCTGCATGAATAATGCAGAAAAAATGGAAGCTGTTGATCCAGCAGGAAGCGCAGCTAGACTAAATAATTTAAGCGAAACGGATCTTACAAAAGTTAGTAAGCAAGAACTTCCCTCAATTTCTGCTGAAGAAGTAAAATCTATTCTTGAAAAAAATACCATTGCTTCCGAAGTTAAGGAAGGCATTTATGCTATGCAACGAGGTGATTACCAGGAAGCTTCGAAACTTTTTAATACAGCTTTGCTTGACGACCCAGCGAACTCATATCTTCATTTTTTAAACGGTTTGAATTATTTACATAAAGCAGCTGCTGGAGATTTAGGTGCTAGAGATTTGGCATTGATGGGCTTTCGTTACGCGATTGTTTATGATCCATCAAACGTGCTGGCTCACAAACGTTTAGGCTATATGTATTACCAAGCAAAAGAATACAATAAGGCCCAGCAAAGCTTTGCGGAAATTTTACTGTTACAGCAACCAGATGTGAAGTCATTATATGCACTGGCGGCTGCTTCTTATTATAATCATGATTTGAAAACTGCCTATGCAGCTATTACCAAAGCTGTGAATTTGGCGCCTGAAAATCCATTTGTATTAAAGGCAGCAAGCATGATTGCTGCCGCACTTAATCAACCTTTAGAAGTGCAAAATTTTAGAAATAAATTCGTTGCTGCAAACAAAAAAGCAGATGGTTATCTAGATAGACGATTACATCAGTGGATGAACGTTCATAATAATCCAAACTTAATATTAACTGCTGCTTCTTCTGGCGATGATTCGGACGACGATGAGGGTGATGATGATTCGGCAGCAGATACATCTGGTGATGCGGCAGGTGCAGATCCATTGGCAGGTGTTGGTGGTGGAACTGCAGCAACTCCAATTGCTAAAAAACTTGGAGCTTATAACGCAAAAAATCCCGATACTTTTGTGGTTGATTGCGCAATTATGAGAGTGAGTGAGCAAGGAAGGACATCAAAGGGCACGAACATTTTAAATTCAATTAATGTTGTTTTTAACCCAGGAACCTACACAAGTACTCGTACATGGCGTAACATGCCTGGGCAAAGTCCAAATGGTTCTGAAGCGAAAAAATTTGAACAAGGGTTTGGTTTAAGCCAAGCAGGTGCTGCTTATTCTTTGAACATATTTAATGTGAGTGATACGCGTATTGAGGTTGTGGCAAGGCCAACATTACTTGCAGCTGTTGGTAAAACCTCTGAATTTTTTGCCGGGACTGATTTGATTGCAAATATTGCATCAGGAACAGGTACAAACAGTATTGAAAGGTTGCCAGTTGGATACAGAGTCACTGTAACCCCTATTGGGTCTCGTAAAGACAAAAATGGAGTTTTAAAAATTCAGTTTGATGTGCGTGTAGAAGGTAACACAATTGCAGAACTTAATGGGTATGGGGGGGCAGCTTCGGCTACTGCGTCTAGTTATAGCCAAATAAACCATAGTTCAGTGTGCACAACGGTAGAATTAGCATTTGGCGAAACTACTATTTTAGCTGGGATCTATGACAGAGAAGATAATTCAACCCAAAGCTATACTCCTGTTTTGGGACAAATTCCTGTAGTAAAAACATTCTTTTCAAATGATACAACAAATAGCGTACGTAAATCTGTTGTGTACATGATGACTCTTCGTCCAACAGAAAAAATGCAAGAAGATGCAAATATGCTGAATGATGGAAAAAGAATGAGCCCCGAGGTACGTGAACTTCAGTTAAAAAACATTAACTGGTTTAGTACTGTGCCAAACTCTGCGTTAATTATGAAGGGGTTATCTACAATTTATCGTGAATTTAGAACGGGTGATATCCCTAATATCTATTGGTCGGCCGAAGAAATGGGCTCTAAAGGTGTCGAAGGTGGGGCAGATAATGAAATAAGTGAAGCCGTCAAAATGATGGATTCCTAATCTTTATTCTCATAACCATTTTGTGCTACAAAAGAGCTAGGTATCTAGCTCTTTTGTTTTATGGTCTCCCTACGTTTAAAAGATGGTTCTGAAAAAGTATTTGATAAATTACCAACAGGTGAAGAAGTTGCGTTTTCAATTTCACCAAAACTTGCAAGGGAAGCTGTTGCAATAAGAGTGAATGGTGATTTAAAAGATTTAAATCAGCCAGTTCCAGATGGTTCTCAAATTGAAATTATTACTAAAGCCACAGAAGAAGGGCTTGAAGTTATTCGCCACGATGCTGCGCACGTGTTTGCGCAAGCTATAAAAGATTTATATCCAGATACTCAAATAACTATTGGACCTGCTATTGAAAATGGTTTTTATTACGATATTTACCCCAAAAAGCCTCTTTCAGTAGATGATTTGCCAGCCATAGAAAAGCGCATGCGCGAATTAGTTGACGCTGATATTCCAATTGTTCGCGAAGAATGGAACCGCGACGATGCAATTCCCTTTTTCAAAAACATGGGTGAAAATTTTAAAGCTGAAATTATTGAAGGAATTCCTCAAGGGCAGCCTATTAGCTTGTATCGACAAGGCGATTTTATT
>CAYUNR010000053.1:0-10095 GCA_964446295.1 uncultured Candidatus Finniella sp.
AGTTAAACGGGTTGGCAAAGACGCAGTACGTTTTATGATGATTTCTCGCCACCAAGATATGGTTATTGATTTCGACTTTAAAAAAGCGGTTGAGCAATCAAAGGACAACCCATTATTTTATATTCAATATGCTCATGCTCGTATTCATTCGGTATTACGTCATGCTGCGCAAATTTTTGGTGGATTACCCAAAACAGAATCCCTTGAATGCCTAAATGATGAAGCCGAATTGACCCTTATAAAAGGATTGATTCAATGGCCGCGTGTTGTAACATCTGCAGCGCATCACCTAGAACCACACCGCGTTACAAATTATCTGTATGATTTGGCAAGCCTGTTTCATAGTTTGTGGAACAAGGGCAAAGACAATACGCAGCTTCGGTTTATTGATGAAAAATCTCCAGCGCAAACTGCGGCGCGCCTGGTACTTTTGCAAGCAACGGTTTGCATTATTGCTGAAGGACTGAATCTTTTAGGAATTACTCCTGTGGAAGAAATGCGCTAATGCAATTTCCTAGCCCATTGGTGTATGGAACGCTTCTTAAACGATATAAACGGTTTTTAGCTGATATTAAGCTTGATAGCGGCGAAGAGTTGACCGTACATTGCCCAAACCCGGGCGCTATGATGGGCATTACTTCTCCAGGATTAAAGGTTGCTTTATCGAAAGCAGCAAACCCTGCACGCAAATTAGCTTATAGCTGGGAAATGGTTGAAGTGGATGACACTTGGATAGGGGTAAATACAAGTAATCCCAACCAAATTGTAGCAGAAGCACTAGCAAACAATGCCATTCCAGAATTAGCTGGCTATAAAAACATTAAAGCAGAAGTGAAGTACGGTCAAAATTCCAGAATCGATTTTTATCTAACCGACGGCCCAACCCAAATGTGTTTGGTCGAAGTAAAAAATGTTCACTTGATTCGCGGGAACCATATGGCGGAATTCCCTGATTGCGTAACGGCTCGTGGTGCAAAGCATCAATTAGAATTAGCGGAACAGGTCAAAAATGGGATTAGAAGCGTTGTATTATATGTTGTGCAACGAAATGATGCCCTGAGCTTTAAAGTGGCGGATGATCTTGATAAAGCGTACGGTCAGGCTGCACAATCTGCAGCCGATGCTGGCGTTGAAATGCTAGCCTATAGCTGCAATATGGAAGCTAATGGCATCACCTTAAAACAACCATTGAAAGTTTTGTAAGGTCCTAAACTCCAATAAAATCAATGAATTTTTGTCCATCCTTGAAAATTGGTATTCACATTCCCAATTTTCAAGTATAATTCATTAAAGTCTAGGAAAATATTGACAAAATGATTGATAGAACTGGCTATATTGAGACAATAACTCAAAACCTTAAAACGTTTAAAGTTTGTGCTCTTCTAGGGCCTAGGCAATGCGGAAAAACAACGATTGCTACACAATATGCAAATTTGTGTAAGGAAAAAGGAGAAGAGGTACATTTTTTTGATTTAGAAGATCCTGACCACCTTAACGCCTTAGAAAATCCAAAACTTATTTTTCAAAGACTCTCTGGTTTAATTATCATCGATGAGATACAACGCATTCCTGAAATGTTCACCGTTATTCGTGTAATGGTCGATCACTACGATAAAAAATTTCTCATTTTGGGCAGCGCATCACAAGAATTAATTCGCCAATCCTCTGAAACACTTGCAGGAAGAATTATTTACAGTGAGGTGCATCCGTTTAGGTTCAATGAAACTCATGCAATAAATCAACTATGGTTTCGTGGGGGATTTCCTCTTTCTTATCTATCAGAATCTGAACAAAGTGCACAAGAATGGCTAAAGGCCTACGTAAAAACTTTTTTAGAAAAAGATATTCCGTCTTTTGGTTTTGATATTAATCCATCAATTATTCGTCGTTTCTGGACAATGCTATGCGGCTACCATGGAAATATTTTCAATGCCTCTGAATTAGGACAATCGCTTGATTTAAATCATAAAACAACTCGACGATATTTAGACATTTTAACTGGCACTTTTATGATGCGCACTTTGCAACCTTGGCATGCTAATATTCAGAAACGTCAGGTCAAACAACCAAAAGTCTATTTTAGAGATAGCGGAATTTTCCATGTGTTAATGGGAATAAAAACTTCAGAAGATTTGCTGTTAAACGCAAAGCTAGGAGCCTCGTGGGAAGGCTTTGCAATGGAAGAAATTATTTCTGAATTAAAAGCAGATCCCGAAGATTGTTTTTTCTGGGCAACTCATGGAGGCGCAGAAATTGACTTGCTAATCAAAACACCCACAGGCTTAAATGCTTATGAATTTAAATTCTCAAATCAACCTAAAATCACCAAGTCTATCCAAGAAGCAATTACAACTTTGGAACTAAAAAAAGTTTCAATTGTTGTGCCTGGCAACATGGAGTATCCGTTGTCCGAACAAGTTTGGGTAGTTGGTCTTGAAAAATTACTGGCACCTCAATCATGAAAACACTAAAAGAAAAAGTCTTTGCTGCATTTGATCAGCACATAACCGCACCTAGCTGCACCATTGTGGTTGCCGTATCAGGTGGGGCAGATAGTCTGGCATTAACCTTACTGGCAAATGAATATGCGAAATTAAAAGGACACGCAATTGAAGCGGTCACTGTTGACCATGGATTGCGGTCTGAATCTTCAGCAGAAGCAGCAACAGTTTTTGGTATACTGAGCGCTAAAAATATTTCGCACCACACCCTTATTTGGAGCCACGAAGAGAGCCTGAATCGTAAACATGAACGGGCGCGCGCGGCACGGTATCAGTTACTTATTGATTTTTGTAAAAAATATGAAAATCCCGTTTTGATGACGGCACACCATGCACAAGACCAAGCTGAAACAATTCTCATGCGATTTTTAAAAGGGTCAGGCCCAGCTGGGTTTCAAGCAATTCAGGCGGTTCGACATGAAGATGATATTCCAATTATTCGCCCCTTGCTTGGAATTGCACCAAGCGATTTACGCCAACACCTTAACGAACAGGGGATTAAGTGGATTGAAGACCCTTCAAATACGGATGCTTACTATGAACGAACAAGGGTTAGGCAGTTGGCACAACACATTAAAGACTTAGGATGGGATGAAAATGGAATAATAACATCTGCTGCAAAAATTTATGGTTTGCACCAATCGTTAGAAAATTTGACATCGGGGTATGCTGAAGGTTTTGTCATGAATACTTCTCCTCTAACTGTTGATCAACCAATATTTTTCAACTGTCCATTACAAATTCAGCAAGAATGGTTAAGAAGTGCCATTTGGTCAATTGGCGAAGCTAGTTACCCCAAACCTTATTCCACAATTGATGCGGTATTAGAAATACTTAAGCAACCAAGAGTTGATGGCTACAAAGTAGCAGGATGCTTCATTAACGTTAGCAAAAAGCGGATTTTTATAACAAAACATTGAAATGTGACACCTGCACCACATTATGACAAAAAAGTATCACACATATATAATTTCATGAAAATTTTTCATAACATTATGTGAAAATTTATAAACTGCACTATAACTGCATTATTATAATTTTAGAGTTTTTTAATGAAATTAAAAGCATTACTATTAGGCTTAGCAATTGCAACAAGCCATACTGGATATTCGATGGACGGTATACAAGAACCAGAAAATGCTGCATGCAGAGTGGTCAGAAACTTTGTAACAATCGAAACAGAAATATATGATGGCATTCAGTCAATTACCAACGTTCTTGCTGAAATTTTAGGTCAAGAAGACAAATGCCCATCTAAAGTAACGTGGATAGCGAGCGAAGAACCTTCAGACGGAATGAGAACGCTTATTGAAAGCACAAACACTCAATTTAGCGATGGATTCATAGAATTTTTTAAAGCAATAAAAGCAATGGATGTAAGTACCATTACTACCGCCCCGGAAGAATCACAAGACGAACTAATAGAAAGTTTTGTGCAAGAGATCCTATCTTGCCATAGAAACTATTGTCTTCTTATAACAAAAACCTCTAAAGATTTTTTTAAAGCTGCAGAAGCTTTAGAGGAATAAAAATATCATAGCCACCTTGCAAAAGGTGGCTGCCTCAGCCCATTGCAAAAAACCATACCGCCGGATATAAATAGTAGACCGCCGTTGTGGCTCAGTGGTAGAGCACACCCTTGGTAAGGGTGGGGTCGAGAGTTCGATTCTCTCCAGCGGCACCATTCAACATTCAACTTTTAGGTGATGCTTTCATACATTTTAACGACACAGAAATTTTCGACGCAATCGCTGGTGAATTGATTCGCCAACAGAATCAAATTGAGCTAATTGCCTCAGAAAACATTGTAAGTCCTGCTGTGCTAAAAGCACAGGGGTCTGTTCTTACCAATAAATACGCCGAAGGATACCCTGAAAAGCGTTATTATCATGGTTGTGAATACGTTGATAAAGTAGAAGCCATTGCCATTGAACGAGTAAAAAATATTTTTGGCGCTGGATTTGCTAATGTGCAGCCTCATTCTGGGGCCCAGGCAAATCAGGCTGTTTTTCTAGCTCTTTTAAATCCTGGGGATACAGTTTTAGGCATGGACCTAAGTGCTGGTGGGCATTTGACCCATGGTTGCAAAGTTAACATGTCGGGCAAATGGTTCAATATAGTTTCATATGGTGTAGATGATAACACGCACCTTATTGATTATGATGCCGTTGAAACGTTGGCGTTGGAACATAAACCTAAGCTTATTATCGCAGGTGCTTCGGCCTACCCTAGATTTATTGATTTTCATCGATTCAAAAAAATAGCCGATAAAATTGGTGCTTTTTTGATGGTTGATATGGCACATTACGCCGGTTTAATTGCCGGTGGCGTGTACCCAACCCCAATGCCTTTTGCTGATGTTGTTACATCGACCACCCATAAAACCTTACGCGGTGCCAGAGGCGGCATTATTTTGACCAACCGTGAAGATATAGCAAAAAAAATTAATAGCGCTGTTTTCCCTGGCCTGCAAGGCGGACCATTAATGCATGCTATTGCTGGTAAGGCTGTTGCCTTTGGTGAGGCATTACAACCAGAATTCAAAGACTACGCGTTTCAAATTGTGAAAAATGCGAAAGCTTTAGGTGAAACTTTAAAAGAAGGTGGAATTGACCTTTTGACGGGCGGAACTGATTGCCACATGTTGCTGCTTGATTTGCGTTCAATTGGCATTAGCGGCAAAGATGCTGCAGATGTTCTAGAGCAAGCAAACATGACCTGCAATAAAAATGGAATCCCTAAAGATCCGCAGCCACCAACAATTACCAGTGGTATTCGTGTGGGCACGCCTGCAGCTACGACAAGAGGATTCAAGGAAGAAGAATTCAAAGAAGTAGGCCGAATGATGCTTAGCGTTTTAAAAGCTGCAGCTCAAGGAAATGCACAAAGCGAAATTGCTACGGCAAAAGCGCAGGCAATTCAGTTATGTAAGCGATTCCCTATATACGAATAAATCTATGCTTGGTTGGATTGGTAATGATCCAACCATTTCTAAAACAAGTCCATCAGGTCAAATTTTGTAAATAAATATTATTTATGATAATTTTTAAGCATGTAATCTCTAATTTGGGTCGTCTGTGCTTTTTATAAAAAATATCGTTTTGTGTTTAGGAATATTACTTACGGCAAATATTTCAAGTGTTTCGAGCGCAATACCTGATGAATCATTAGAGCCAGAATCAAAGGTATTAATTGTCCATGACTACTCATTTTTAAGCAGAGAACACATTGAAAAAAATGGATTAGATTCACCTTATGGCAAACTTTATTTCGAGTTTATACCAGGAATAACCAAAGAAAATATACCTGAAAATCATGTAGCTATAGAAACTTCTCTTCAAAAAACTTTTGTATACAATGGAAGCCTCCTTGAAGGAGTTTTACCAAGAAGATTTAAAAATTATTACAACATGTCATGCATGCTATTATCCACTTACATTGAAAAACAAGCCTTAGCAGCTAGAATTAGAAGGAACAACTTATCCTCAGAACTACAAGTGCTCCCCAATGAAACACTTATTTTTGACCCTATAACAGCTTATCCGATAGTTGTATCCAAAAACGATGAAAGAGTTCTTAAAAATCATAACTACAGGTTTCAACCACCCAAAAACTTAAATAGCACTGAGTTTGAGCCTCATCATTTTATATACAGGCCTACTATCACTTTTCGCGAACGATTTCTTCCAAATGAGCTAATTTTTCCAGCTGTTAAAAGTAGTAGTAGCGGCAGAAATATTTTTGGCACACATCCAACTACTTGTCGACAATATAGCACCTACATACGAGCTTTAAGACGTTTTTTATAAAGGTGTAAAATTACTTATTTTGGATTATATATGCTTTTTATAAAGAATATCGTTTTGTCTTTAGGAATATTAATAGCAACAAATTCTGTGAATGCAATATCTGATGAATCATTAGAGCCCGACTCAAAGGTATTAATTGTCTACAACTACTCATCTTTAAGTAGAGAATACATTGAAAAAAACGGATTAGATGCTCCTGCAGGTAAAATTTATTTCGAATTTATACCAGGAATAACTAAAGAAAATATACCAGAAAATCACGTCGCTAAAGAAGTCAAACCCCACAATACTTGGGTATATAACGGCAATTTTCTTGATGGAAAATTACCAATATGGTTTAAAAATTTCTACAACTTGTCATGCATGCTCTTATCTACTTACATTGAAATGCAGGACTTAGCCTTAGAACTAAAGGTGCTTTCCGATGAAACCCTTATTTTTGACCCTATAACAGCTTATCCGAAAGTTGTATCTAAAAATAACGAAAGGGTTCTTAAAGATTTAAGTTACAAATCTAGGGTACCTGCAAACATAGATGACATTACGCATCATTTTATATACAGACCTATCATCGCAGTGTATGGAGACGTTCCTGCAAATAAGCTCATTTTTCCAGCTGTTAAAAGCAGTAGTGGCAGTAGAAATATTTCTGGTACACATCCAATTACTTGTCGACCATATAGTACTTACATACGGGCCTTAAGGCGTTTTTTCTAAGGATATAAATTACCTTTATTATTACAAAAAATACTATTTAACGATTTTTTAATTTATTTTGCTTCATACTGAACCCACCCAAATAAGGGGTGGGGTCTGCGTAAGTGTTAATATATAAAGCTAAGCTGTGCATGCCAACAGAACAAATGCTATGAAAAATACATTGAGTTATCAATGAGCCGCGTTTCTCTTTCGACACCATCCAACAACAATAACCAGTATTCCACCGATTGCTGCCGCAGCAGGAATAATCAGTAGTGCATGTTGGTAAGATTGCATAGTATAGGTGCGAATTCCATCTGCCATTAGCCCCGTCCAGAAATGATCCATCGCCCAGCCAATAGTGCTGTGGAAAAATGACCCGCCAAGCATGTTAATGCAATTTAAAAACGCGATAGTAATGCCCAACATAGCAGGTGTTACCAGTTCACTTCCTGTTGCAAAAACTAAGACCTGATAACAGCACAAAATGCCCACTACGAAAAATAGCGCTGAAAGTGAATAAGCGTTGAAAAACGTAGTGGCATACAGTAACCACAAGAATGCCAATACCATGCCCAAACTGCACATTGTAATGACTGAATAATTACCAATACGTTTTGCCCAAGCCGCTAGTAGCGGCCCCCCAAATAACATGCCAACGAAAATGTAGGAAACAAAACCCGCAGCATCTGCTTTGTTAACAGCAATGGCCTGCATAAGATAATTCACGCCCCAAACATCTGCGAAGCCTTCTAAAGGGCCAACCATCAGCAAGTTAGAAATTGCCAATAGCCAAATGGTTGATGAACTTAGTAATTTGCGAAGGTCTTTTACGCAAAGGGTTGATTGCTCTTTTTCTTGTGCTGTTGAGCTGGTTTTTAAAAACAATAACGTCAACACGCCAATGCCAATACTGACACAGGCCAACACGAAGGCTACTTGCTGCCATCCACAATTTTCAACAAGCAAACTAACAGGTTTGCCTCCATAAATAGCGCCCAGTAACCCAACCGTGAATGAAAAACCAACCATGCGCGCGTAGTATTGCCTGCCAAACCACTGGGAAATCACTTTAGATGTTGCTAAAAACCCAGCGGCTGAACCGGCACCCACTAGAAACCGGCTTATAAGTGCTAATGTCCAGTTATCGGTATAGGTAAATAGCAATGTTGAAAGCCCGCACAAAACGGCACAAATGCATACCACATAGCGCGCCCCAAAACGGTCAAGCAACACGGCAATGGGCAACTGCATTCCGGCGTATCCGTAATAATAAACAGAGGCTAATAATCCAAAACCAGTGGCATCAATCTGAAATTGTTGCATAATTTGCTGCATCATTAAGCTTGGCCAAAGTCGCAATACAAACTGATAGGTAAAGAACGATAAGGGGAACACCCACATCGCATACGGTAGAATTCTTTTAGACATAATAAACCTCAAGAAATTTGAAGAAACAATTTTAATTTTTTAAATATGTGAATATGAAAAGATGTATCGACGGGGCTAGCCACCAATATTGTAAGATATGATAATGATGGTTCTGTGTTGATGGACCAGCATTTTTCCTTTTACGCCTAAGAAGTTCTTCAGGATTAATGATACACCGTGGCAGAATTTAATCAATATTTTTTGCTAAGATAAACCTTGCTCTTTTCGTTTTGCTTTATCCCAAAACGCTAATTTTTGGGCCCGAGAAACGTTTTTAAAATCACTGGCGCCCTCCTCCTGGATTATTTCATGTAACGCATCAAAACGCTTTTCAAATTTTTTTCGCGCACAAGCGATGGTTTCTTTAACATCAAACCCACAAAAATCAACCAGAGTAATCCAAGCGTGCAATACATCACTTAGCTCTTCTTGAAGGGTTTCTGAGTTGGGTTTTTGCAATTCTTGCTTTACTTCATTAAGCTCTGATTCTATTTGCTTGATAATTTGTAGGGGATCATCCCAATAAAAGCCAACATCTGCTGCGTGCTTGTAGTCACTTAGAATTTTATCAAGATCGTCCATAGCTAGTTTTTCCTACTCTTGAACCAACAATAGGGCATTATAAGATTTTTTGGCATGATTGACAGCCATAATATATCTGCTATATTCAAGTCATGTATAGGAAATATTCATCACTTTTAGACCTAAATCTGCGCAGCTAGTGCTGCGATAGATATTTATTTTCCAATTCCACAATTTAAAATTAGTTCAAACTCCACACACCGGAGACGCATATGTTATCTTTATCACCTTATCAAGCTTGGTCCATGTGGGCTGTGGCCACGTTATTTTATGCATATCAATATGTTTTACGTGTTCTACCAAATGTTATAAGGGAAGAACTTCTGGTCCATTTTAACACTAATGCGCTAGAGTTTGGGCAGTTCGCAGGCTTATATTATTTAAGCTACTCGTTGATGCACATCCCCTTAGCAATATGGCTAGATCGAAAAAATCCTAAATATATAATTCCTCTTTGTATTCTAGCAACCGTAGGTGGCATTGTTCCCTTACTGATTAGCGATACAATTGCTGCTGCCAATATTGGACGATTCATTATGGGAATTGGTTCATCTGGCGCCATTTTAGGTGTATTTAAAGTCATCCGTTTAGGGTTTCCAGAATCACATTTCAACAGAATGCTGGGACTTTCTGTGACAGTTGGTCTTGTTGGCGCTTTGTATGGCGGCCTTCCGGTTAGAACCTTGCTTGAAACGACTCACTGGCAAGACATTGTTTTATATTTTTGCTGGATCGGTGGCTTTCTTGCGGTATTGGCATATGTAGTCATCCCATCTAAATATAAGCCAATTATTTCAACGCACAACATTATGGACGACATTATCCAAGTGCTTAAAAATAAGAACGTGCTTATGGTCTGTATTTGTGCGGGATTGATGCTTGGGCCTTTAGAAGGCTTTGCCGATGTTTGGGGAGCTGGATTTTCGCAAAGTGTTTATCAAATAGCACCTGCAAAAGCTGCCGGTATATCTTCCTTAATGTTTTTAGGAATGTTGTTTGGCGCCCCTGGTCTTACCTATATGGCGGATTACCTAAAAGCTCATATAAAAATTATTATTGGCGCGGCGCTATTC
>CAYUNR010000054.1:0-10029 GCA_964446295.1 uncultured Candidatus Finniella sp.
GTTTGTGCGTTGTTTATTATTAGCATCAGGCTGTGGAAGCCCAGAAGCACAAGACTTGTTAAGCACAGTTCCTGATATGGAATTATTTTTTGGTGCGCTGGCTGATACACCAACACACCTAAGAATAACTGGTCAACCTGTGGTACCTGCATGGCAGCATTCTTCTGTGGCTTGCCTTACAAATAGTACAGATGACGAAGCCAGAGGCAAGGATGTACATAAACCGAGACTACAGCTAGGTTCATTAGACTGGAATATTACAAAACTTATAAGTAAAGGAGCTAAGCGCCTTGGATTGCACAAAGAAGTTTATTTACCAATGGTAGATGCTGGTAAAATTGGCATTACAACATTGGTAAAGATGTGGCTGAATCAAATTTTCGGCGTACCTTTAACATATGGCGAATACACTGCCCATGGCATTCATTTAGGTTCAGCTGTTGGCGCAATGCACGACGAAGCACATGGTATTGTTGATAACCGCAGAAGAGAAGTAAAACAAGCAATAATAAACTTGTTGAATGCAGCAAATGCGGCTGGTAAAAACCCAAAAGCTGAAGCTTTATCGCTTGCAACTAGCCATATGGTTTCACGATTTAATACACTCAATCAAACGCTATTAGCATATGTAGAAGCCAAACAACACACAGCTACAATAGCTTTAAATGCTGCAACAGAAGACAGGATCACGATACGTCAGCAATACAACAAAGGAATCACAGCGTTATTTCAAGCGCTACATGAAGAATATGCAATGAAAGCAAACGTGCTAGAAGCACCAACACTTGAAGAGGCAATCACGCGCTTGTGTGCAAATGCTACAAGTGGAGAAACTTCTGATAAATTTAATGAACTAGAGACTTTTTTCAATCCACATTCCGATTTAAGTGATACGGACATTTTTGCAAGAATTGGAACACGTTCTTTAGCATCAGTTGGTGTTCATGTTTATGGAGCAGATGTACCAACGACAATTGCTGAATATGCAGCGCAAGGTAAAGTCTTTATGGACACGTTGCACGTAAATCGTGGCACAGCGTACACAGAAATACTATTTGATGTAGCTAATGGAAAACGCGTAAAAATACAAGTACCAACAGCACATTATTTGGTAAATACTGCAAAAGATGAAAATGCCGTATTAGGTTTAGTTGGGCAAAAAGTATCTGAAGCTAGAACTAACACTTTAGAAGGTGCACAAGCGTGGCTAACAGAAGTTGGAAGGCGTACAGATGCATTAATTTCTGGCTTAACAGCCGATGTGTTGGAGCATGCTCCAGCTGATGCGATGACTGCTTACAATCAACTAGTAGCCGCCCAAAATGCTGAATGGGATGCGTTCATGACACCTGTTGTGGCTGAAACACCTGCATCTGGCGGAGCTAGTGGAAGCGCTTTGTGATCTGACTAAAAACTATATATAAATAAAAACAAGAGCAACATAAAAAGTTGCTCTTTTTTCAACTAATCTACTGAACTAAAGTGCTGATAAACTTTTTTGTTATTGTTTATAGCCGCTCCATTTTCACAATCTTTAAATTCATTTTTCAAAAACCGTTGCCAAAATGGGCTAAATGGTTTTTCAAAAATTTTGACACCTTCTTTTAATAAATTGGATACTGGAACCCAAGTACATTCACTGACTTCTTTACCATCAACCTTTGGTGTGCCTTCAAATTCTTCACACACATAAAGAAATTCCACCAAAGATTTTTTATCAGTTCGAACTGTATGAGCAACAGCTACAAGCTTTAGTTTGTCTTTATTTAATGTAACGCCGACTTCTTCACGAGTTTCCCGAATTACTGTTTCTTCGGGTGACTCTCCTTTTTCTGAAATTCCACCAATAATATTTGCTATAGTTTTTTGTTGTTCATTTATTATTAAAATTTCCTTCGCACCTGTTTCGGGGTTATTTCGCAGTAAATATACGGCAGCTGCTGTGTATGCGTAGTTAAGCTCTGGGATGTTTCGGCCATTCGCATAAAGATACGTTAAAGTTTTTAATGTCGTGTCTGATTCACAAAATTTAAAACCAATTTTTTCTAGCTTACTAGAAAAATCCCCATGATTAACTGGGATTTGAACATATAATCCATAATTTTTATAAGATTTTTGCATTTCTGCAATGACTCTTTTTAGCTGATTAACAGCTCCATTTGATGGAGTTTTAAGCGTTATAACAATGTTTTTATATGAATCTATTTTATGTTCAAGGCCATTTAATTTAGCATTTAAAGATGCAGGAACTACTACCTGTGCCTGAACATCTGCAGCTTCTATTTTTAGAAGTACCGATAATACAACGAATAAGAACTGAAAGTTTTTTAAAAAGAACATTGGGGATAAGAAGTCTTAAGTAACTAACAACGTTGTAAGTTATATTTTTTTGATAAACAAGTCCCTAATTTATGATTGATTATCCTTCAATAAAACTAAAGCGTTGATACGCCTGTTTGTTTCTATTGATAGCTGCACCTTTTTCTAAGTCTTTAAACTCTCCCTTTAAAAGCTTTTGCCAAATGGGACTGAAAGGTTTTTCAAAAAATTTGACGCCGCCCTTTAGTAATTCTGAAAGTGGGACCCATGCATATTGACGAACTTCAATTCCATCAGCAATTGGCTTGCCATGAAATTCATCGCAAGTATATAGAAATTCAACATAGGATTTCTTATCAGCCCTGATTGTATGACAAACAGCCGCCAACTTTAATTTGGCTTTTATTAAGTCGACACTTACTTCTTCACGAGCACACCTAACTACAGCATCTTCTGGTGACTCCCCTTTTTTCAAACAGCCACCTATCAAGTTGGATATAGTTTTTTGGGGTTCATTAATAACTAAAGCTTCTTTTGCACCGTTTGGATTAGTCCGTAATAAGCACACAGCCACCACTGAATAAGCATAATTTATATCTGGAATATTGCGTCCATTGGCATAAAGGTATGTTAAAGTTTTAGTATCGCTATTTAATTCGTACAATCGTAACCCTAACTTTTCTAACTTTGCTGAAAACTCCCCCGCACTAACTGGAATATGAACGTATAAACCATAATTTCTATACGTTATTCCCATTTCCGTGATTATCGTTTGAAGATAAGAAATATTTCCATATGTTGGTCCATCAATCGTTATAACAATATTTTTGTAAGAATCTAGGGTATATATATATTTTTCTTTTTCTAACAAAGTCATTAGATGATCAGGAATTACAGTTTGCACCTGAACTTCAGATGCTTCTCCTTCCAAAACTTTTATTGCTTCAGCTGCATCTATATCTATTTTGAATAAAAACGAAATAATAATGAGTAAGAGAGTGCAATTTCTCAAAAATGTCATAAATTTTAACAAAATCAGACGATAATGCATGCTAACTTAGCCTCTAAAACATTTCAACGGCTTTTCGAACAAGAGTTTTTTGTGTAATGATTTAACCCAAGCGTAACTATTTTAAAAACGAGAAATGGCACAACCATCTGGTCAACCCTTACCTTGGCAATTGAATTTTCAAGATGCGGCATCTCCAGTAATGGAAGGCTTACATGATATGCATAACCTGTTGCTGTATGTCATAACAGGAATTGCAATAGTTGTCTTTTTGCTTCTCGCTTATATATTTTACAAGTTTCATCATAGACGACACCCTACTCCCATTGCATTTCCCCATAACACCACTCTTGAGGTGCTTTGGACGATAATACCAATAATTATTTTGATTATAATTGGAATTCCATCTGTTCGATTGCTGCACAAAATGGAAGCTCCGATTAATGCTGAAATGACCATTAAAGCTGTTGGGCACCAATGGTATTGGAGTTATGAATATCCAGATGCCAAAAACGAAGGGCAACATTTTGAATTTGATAGCTACATGGTTGAAGAAAAGGACCTTAAACCAGGGCAATTGCGGTTGCTAGATGTTGATAACCCGATGGTTGTGCCTATTGATACAACCATTCGTGTACTTATCACCGCAGCCGATGTGTTACATAGTTTTGCAGTGCCTTCCCTTGGAATTAAGCGAGATGCAGTTCCGGGACGTGTTAACGAAACCTGGTTTAGTATTAAAAAACCTGGCACGTATTATGGTCAGTGTTCTGAGTTATGCGGCGCAAAACATGGGTTCATGCCGATTGCCGTAAAAGCCGTTTCAAAGGAAGACTATCAAGAATGGTTAAAATCAAAAACAATGCCTGAAACCAAGCCAAAGGAATTGCTTAACCACCAAGAAAACTCGAAAAAGGGCCACGTGATTACAAGACATAAGGAAAACGCATGATAGCATCACATTCTCACCCCACTGGATGGCGCCGCTGGTTGCTTTCGACCAATCATAAAGACATTGGTACCCTGTATCTTTTCTTTGCTGCATTCGGTGGACTTTATGGCGGAATCCTTTCCATGTTGATGCGCGCTCAACTAGCACATCCGGGGAGCACATTGATTGAAGGACAACTTTACAATGTAATCATTACCGGCCATGGATTCTTAATGGTGTTTTTCATGGTGATGCCAGCCTTAATTGGCGGGTTTGGCAATTGGTTTGTGCCGCTTTTAATTGGCGCGCCTGACATGGCTTTTCCTAGACTGAATAATGTAAGTTTTTGGCTAATGGTCCCTTCAATCATTTTGCTAACGCTATCAATGGTTGTGGATGCAGGCGCAGGCACTGGGTGGACAGTTTACCCACCCTTAAGTTCATTAATAGGCCATCCAGGTATGGCTGTTGATTTCGCCATTTTAAGTTTGCACATTGCCGGCATTTCTTCAATTTTAGGAGCAATTAATTTCATTACCACCATTTTCAATATGCGTACCCCAGGTATGGGGTTTCATAAAATGCCACTGTTTGTGTGGGCAATTTTAGTAACGTCATTCCTACTTTTACTTTCAGTTCCTGTGCTTGCAGGTGGCCTTACTATGTTGCTAACTGATAGGAATTTCGGAACAACTTTTTTTGAACCAGCTGGTGGAGGTGACCCTGTATTGTTTCAACACCTTTTCTGGTTCTTTGGTCACCCTGAAGTTTATGTAATGATCATGCCTGCGTTTGGTATTGTTAGTCATGTCATTTCAACCTTTGCACGCAAACCTGTATTTGGGTATTTAGGCATGGCCTATGCAATGGTTTCTATTGGATTTTTAGGCTTTGTAGTTTGGGCGCACCATATGTTCACCGTAGGCCTAGACCTTTCTACTAAAACCTATTTCACAATTGCAACAATGATTATTGGCGTTCCAACAGGCATTAAAGTATTTAGCTGGATGGCAACTTTATGGGGCGGATCAATAAAATTCACAACACCAATGTTGTTTGCCAGCGGTTTTATTCTGTTATTCACAATTGGTGGATTAACAGGCATTGTGCTTTCCAACGGGTCAGTAGATGTGTCGTTACATGATACGTACTACGTAGTGGCCCATTTTCACTATGTATTATCAATGGGCGCTATGTTTGGTCTGTTTTCAGGAATATATTACTGGATAGGTAAAATGAGTGGTTACCAATATAATGAAACGTTGGGAAAAATTCATTTTTGGCTAACATTTGCAGGTGTAAACATCGCGTTTTTTCCTATGCATTTTCTAGGGCTTGCAGGTATGCCAAGACGCGTTCCTGATTACCCTGATGCGTATTCTGGTTGGAACTATGTATCATCCGTTGGTGCCGTTATTTCGTTTTCGGCAGCCTTGTTTTTCTTTTATGTAATTTACAGAGTGTTTAAAGATAAAATGCCCTGCCCCAATAACCCGTGGGGCGATGGGGCTGATACATTAGAATGGACGCTTCCTTCACCACCTGAATTTCATAGCTTTGAAATACTGCCGGTTATAAAGTGATAATCCACACTACAGACATAAGCCCTTCGGTACGTAACTTTTGGGAACTTCTAAAGCCCCGAGTCATGAGTTTGGTAATTTTCACAGGCTTTTGTGGCTTGTGGATTGCTCCTGGGCATATTCACCCTGTTTTAGGGTTCACCGCTATTTTATGTATTGCGGGTGGTGCAGGTGCTGCAGGATGTTTAAACATGTGGTACGAGCGTGATATTGATAAGCGTATGATCCGCACAATGACAAGGCCTACAGCGTCTGGTTTAATACATCCTGATTCAGCACTAGCATTTGGCGTTATACTAAGCATACTGTCGGTCACGGTTTGCCAAGTAGCGGTGAACACAACAGCTGCAGTATTGCTGGCACTCACCATTGGATTTTATGTTGGGGTTTACACTATTCTTTTAAAACCGAATACGCCACATAATATTGTAATTGGTGGCATAGCAGGTGCCCTGCCTCCTGTAATTGGTTGGGCTGCTGTATCTCCCCTTGATTGGCGCCCTTGGAGTTTATTTTTAATTATATTTTTATGGACACCTGCACACTTTTGGGCCCTCGCCTTAAACTATGCAGCTGAATATGCTGAAGCTGGTTTACCGATGATGCCAAACACAGCAGGCATCAAAAAAACAAAAAAATATATTATAATTTACGCGGTATTAACCGTAGTTAGCGCTATTATACCCTACGTACTTGGAATGGCTGGAAGGCTTTATTTAGGTTGCACACTTGTATTTGGTGCAGGGTTTGTATTTTTAACAGTAAAACTTTATAAAAGTGAAGATTTGCGCGAAGGACTTAGGGTTTTTGCATTTTCAATTTTGTATCTTTTTGTTATATTCGCAGCGCTTATAGCTGATAGGAAGATTTATGGATAAACACTTGAAACAGCGAAACCGAGCGCTTTTATGGCTGCTAATAGGATTAAGCTTACTACTGTATGTTGTAGCATTTATTAGAATGAAAGGTGGCATTTAATGCCTTGGTCACACTTAAAACACGCAAAATGGTTTGATAACGCAAATGACGCTGTTGATTATATTCATGAGCTTTACAACAAAACCGTAACTCAAATTTGTGAAAACTTTAGTCTGTATGAAAAAAATGGCAGTGTTCACGATGATCATGCTGAATATAGTTGTTATCCATTTATTGGCGTAAGCATTGGTCACGATGACTTATTCGTTGACCCAAGTTTTGCCTATGGCGTTATTAATGAACCTGGCAACTACGGCACAACCGTTACAGCACCTGAGCTTTATGATGCTTACTTTAGGGAACAAATAAGCTTAATTATTGAACGTCACGGTGTTTCAGTTGTGGTTGGGTATAGTGATTGCAAAATTCCTTTGCCTTTTGTAATTGAACACTCACATGCTCAGTTTGATGTAGACGAACTTATGCGCTTGCAAAGTAAATTTGTTCTTCCTGACTTAAAACGTATTGATGATTCTTTTGCCAATGCTACTTTTGTGCCTAACGGATATAGACCATTAGCTTTATTCACAGGAGAACGCGTAGATTTTTCTTTGCAAAGACTGCATCACTACACAGGAACCCCACCAAATCATTTTCAAAACTTTATACTTCTTACAAACTATCAACGCTATATTGATGAATTTATTAGCCAAACTTCAAGTGCTATTGAGCATCATAAGGAAGAGGAATGGGAACTAATTGGCCCTGGTGGAACAGTGTTAGCTTCACACAAACAGCAAGTGACTGAATTACCAAAATTATTACCTCAGATGCCCGCGTATCATTTTAAAAAACCTGGGAAAAGTGGTGTTAGCATTATTAACATTGGTGTGGGACCAAGCAATGCTAAAACTATTACTGACCATGTCGCGGTTCTAAGACCACATTGTTGGGTTATGCTGGGACATTGTGCCGGACTTCGAGCTAGCCAAACATTAGGGGACTACGTTCTAGCCGATGGATATGTGCGCGAAGATCATGTATTAGATGATGATTTACCAAAGTGGGTGCCTGTACCACCAATTGCGGAAATTCAACAAGCGCTACAACAAGCTGTATTGCACATTTTTGGGAAACGAGAAGGTGAATTAAAGTCAGCAATACGTACCGGAACGGTACACACTACCGATAATAGAAATTGGGAACTACAAAGTATTGCGCTATATGAACGCTTCCGCCAAAGTCGTGCCATTGCTGTTGATATGGAATCAGCCACTATTGCTGCTAATGGATTTAGGTTTCGAGTACCTTATGGCACATTGTTGTGTATTTCTGACAAACCCATTCATGGTGTTATTAAACTTCAAGCTATGGCAAATGAGTTTTATAAAAGTAGAGTAAATCACCATTTACACGTAGGAATTGAAGCCATGGAAATATTACAAAAAATGGATCCTCAACGCTTGCATTCTAGAAAACTACGAGGATTTGATGAGTGTCCGTTTAGGTAAAATATTCAACTAAAGGGCAGTCAAAAAAAATTATACCTCTAGCTATTGACTTTTTAAGTAAAAAAACTATATACCCTAAAGCGTTTTATATAGATTAAAGCAATATAAGAAATTATGAGAACGGGGAGAATGGTTATGAAAAGTAATAATTCTATCAGACTTGTGCAACGTGTTAGCGATTTAGAAGTAACTCTAGACGAGAGTCAAATCCACAAAAACTGTGTAACAAGAGCAATTCTAGCAGAGGATTTCAATTTCAACCCTGATTTGATTGCATATACCATGCTAGAAGCAGTAAAGAAATTGAAACAACAGAGTGAATCCATTGACTTATCCCCCGACAAGAGCTTTCGAAAAGTCTTGGGCATTGAAGGGTTTTAGGTCATCAGCGCCTTCACCAACGCCGAGTGCAACAATTGGAATGGTAAATTGTTTTGATAATGCAACAACAACACCGCCTTTGGCGGTACCATCTAGCTTAGTAACAACTAAACCATTAATGCCTATAAGCTCTTGAAAAATTTTAACTTGATCTATAGCATTTTTACCGGTTGTAGCATCTAGCACTAACAAAACTGTATGTGGTGCAGATGGCTCCGCTTTTTTGAGCACTCGAACAATTTTTTCTAGTTCGTCCATTAGGTGTTTTTTATTTTGTAATCTACCAGCAGTATCGATACATAAAACATCAGCATTGCTTTGAATTGCTTTTTGATAAGCATCAAATGCTAAACCTGCAGCATCACCACCTGGTTTTGTAATACAAACATCTATACCTAAACGTTTTCCCCACACTTGCAATTGTTCAACTGCTGCTGAACGAAACGTATCACCAGCTGCCCAAATTATTTTTTTTCCTTCACCAATCCACTGTTGGCTTAATTTAGCAATAGTGGTAGTTTTCCCTGCCCCATTTACCCCGATCATTAAAATAACGTGTGGCTTGTTGGTAATGCGCAAAGGAACAGCAACTGGTTCTAGAATTTTAGCAATTTCTACTGCCAGCCATTCCTTGATTTCTTGTTCTGAAATTTCTTGGTGCATACGCTGTTTTTTCAACAAATCACGAAGCTCAGAAGCAGTTTGTACCCCAAGGTCAGCTGCAATAAGCATTTCTTCAAAAGCATCTAAGGTGTCTTCATCTAACTTTCGATGCAAAAATACAGATGTGATTCCTTGAGTAATGTTTTGAGAAGTCTTTGAAAGGCCAGATTTTAGTTTTTGCCAAATGCTCACAGTAGTTGTCCGATAAGATGTTGATTTGTATTTTGAATAATTTTAACGGAAATTACAGATGAAATGCTAGCAACACCTGGAATTTGAATAGGCGCAAAATGATCAGTTTTACCTTTTATGATGTCATTCTCTGATTCTTCAACCAGCACACTTAGGGTTTGTCCAATAAATCGTCCAAAAGTGCGATTTACCACTATATCACCTTGGTCGCGCAGTTGACGTGCTCGTTCCTTAATAATACCTCCTGGTAGCTGCGGCATACGCGCTGCAGGGGTTCCAGGACGAGGTGAATAAGGAAACACGTGAAGATAGGTTAAATCACACTCGTCAACAATGCGGAGTGAATTTTCAAACATTTCATCAGTCTCCGTAGGAAAACCTGCAATTAAATCGGCGCCAAATACAACATCCGGACGCAGCATTTTTGCACGGTTGCTAAAGGCAATAGCATCTTCACGTAAATGGCGACGCTTCATGCGTTTTAAAATCATATTATCCCCCGCCTGCAGCGATACGTGCAGA
>CAYUNR010000055.1:0-9739 GCA_964446295.1 uncultured Candidatus Finniella sp.
CCGTATGCGGGCGTGAGCCGGATGACGCCGATCTGCGCCACCTGCAATGCCTGCAGATAAAGGTATGTGCCCGGCATCACGTCCCATGACTTCTAATATCATTACACGGTCATGACTAGCTGCAGTTGGCTGTAGCCTATCAAGCGCTTCAACGGCAACACTAACTGCAGTGCTATACCCTATGGAAAGCTCTGTTTCAGCAAGGTCATTATCGATTGTTTTGGGAATGCATACTAAATTCATGCCGCCTTTTTTGGCTAGCTTGCTATTTATACGCATGCTGCCATCTCCACCAATGGCAATAATAGCATCTAGCTTCAAGTCGTTATAACCTTCTATTGCATCATCAGAGCGATCGACTCGTAAGCCATCATCCGATGGAAAAAAGAAAGGATTTTCTTTCGTTGTGCTTCCTAAAATTGTGCCGGCAGAACGTACCATGCCTTGGTCACATTGGGCGACTGTTAAGGGAATATACTCTAATGGCCTGCGAATCAAACCGCTTGTGCCTTTTAGAATACCAAAAACCTCCCAACCATAATGTTGAATGGCGCGTAACGTAATTGCGCGAATTGTGGCATTTAAACCAGAACAATCTCCACCACTGGTTAAAATACCAATCCTTTTTGCCATTTACTTACCCCTTGTTTAGCTTCTTATCTATTTTTTGTTGACGCTGGAAAATCATGCTTCGAATGGTAACATAAGAATCTGACGATGTCTCGTAAATGTCATCCAGGCTATCAAGCAAACCAGCCCGAATATCAACAATATCCACAGCTGTAACACCCCAAAGCCAATTTTGAAATTGATGATGGTTATTATGGTGACTCTTTGAATGACGTGCAAAATAACGCACCGGATCTGCAAACCAGTCAAATGCATAGCCCGTTGCGCCTCTGAACGTTGTGGGCCCCAGAATCGGCAACATAATGTATGGTCCTGCTTCAACACCCCATGTCGCTAAGGTTTCGTTAAAGCTTGTTGGTTCTTCTTTGATACCAATAAAATCAGCAAAATCAATTAAGCCAAAAATCCCGAATGTTGTATTTAAAATAAACCTAAGTGTTGTTGTTGTTGATTGCTCAACGCGTCCTTGAAGCAAGTGATTTATACAATTAATGGGTCCATGAATATTTTTTATAAAACTTCTAGCGCAATATTTAACATTTTCCGGTGTTCCCATGTCATAAGCAATTGCAACGTGTTTAATAATAGCTGCATCTAAAACACGGTTAAAACCGTACATATACCGGTTAAACGTTTCTAACGGATCAGGTTCATGAAGAGTGAATTCGTCCTCTTCTACTTTTTTGCTTTGGGTATCTGATACAGAAGAACAGCCACATAAAGTCAGTAATGCTAAAAATATCCAACCCCGAAGCCGCATAGAACTCTTAATTGTGTTAATTCTTTAAAACTTTAACAAAAATTATGTTAAAACCCAAGATGGTATGCTTGTATTTCTACGGGATTTTCAGGGTCTGGTATCTATCCTCTAAGAAATGTTTGGCAAGCAGCTATTAATTGTTGTGCCATCATAGATTTTTGTTCGGGCACATTCGCAAAAATTGTTTGCTCTGCTGCTTTTTGAACCATTGTCAAAAAAGAAGGATTTCTTCGAGGTGCGTATTCTAGAAGGAATGCAGAAAAATCAGGCGCATTACTGGCTATATTATTCAAAATAACACTTAATTCCTGTTGCATCTGAGCTTCATAGCTCCCTGCGGGATAAGGAGTAACTGAAACTGGAGATATGTATTGTTGCATATTTCGGTCAAGTACATGAGACAATACACGGACGGCTACGTCTGCACAAAAAGATATTCCTTGGGCTGTATTAAAAAATGTTTTTAGCTCCTCTTTTTGAGTTGATGTTGCTATTTTAAGGAATTCAGTCATTCCATAAGAATCTAGTAAATTGACACCGATGAGCTGATCAGTCTTTATACTATTATCACTGTAATCTCTCTCAAAAGATGTAAACTTTGTACTTAATAAGTTATTATCAATAACAAAACTATATAATTTGGGGTCATAATCTAGACCAAAAGGGTAGGTCCTAAACTCTTTTAGAAGGTAGAGAATGCTGCTTTTTGTTGAATCATTTAGTAAGCCTGTTGATTTGAGTTGATGAAACAGTTCGTGAGCAATATCTGCTATATTGGAGGGGCTGGTACCAATTGATTCCAAACTGTAATTTGCTTTGTGTTTGCGTAACCCATCATGAAATAAATCAATGATAGTAACCGTTTTTCGCCAAATGCCCAGGATATCTGATCCTTTGTTCCAATCTCTTCCCAAATAGACAACACGATTAGCTGTAAACGGATTTAGCAAACTTCTGCATTTTGTCAGAAGTACATTTACGGTTTCTACTGGTGTCATACGGAGCAATGGGGCAAGTTCTGTATCAAAAAATGCTTTGAAATATTCAGCAACATGTTCTTGGTCAGCAGTTAAAAATGTACCAAGAGTTGGAGGGGCGCCTACTGGTATTGGATTGATTGCCCATGGCAGATCTTTTGAGGAATTACTTGCAGAAGAAATCACTTTTAACTTTCTAGTAGATTCTGGAAAAACAATACCTTGTGCTGTAAGTCTTTCATCATCATTTTGTTCTGCGATTGGCTCTGATGAAGGTATTCCTGGAGCTTTTGTAAATTCCCGGTCAGGCAGGTCAGCGTTAATCACAAGGCTTGGTCGTGCATCTAACTGAGATTGATCTAAAGCCTCGCGGCTACTTTTGTTGCTTTTAAACGTAGCTTGTATTTTTTTAGCCGCTTCTTGCCTTTCCTCATTTAAATAATCCAACATTAGCATACGTAAATCAGTGGGCTTTACTTGAGGCCATTCACGCTTTAACGATGCATAAATCAACGCATTTTTAATACTTAAAACACCCTTGCCCCAAAAGGCTGGGTCATATGGAGCGTGTGGAATCGATGAAGAAGCCGCACTTCCGCTGTCAGATACGTGAACCGCATTATGTCCAGAGCCGAACAATTGAAAAATATCGCGATCAGCTGATTCAAGTAAAATTTCTCTTAAATCTGCAGTAGAGAGTTCTGGATATTTTGATAAAATAAGAGCTGCGGCACCAGATAGTATCGCTGCAGCGCCAGACGTGCCACTTTTTGGTGAGTACTCTTTTGAACCTTCAGGTCCTGAAGCGGTTAATGTGTCATCAGCAATGATCCATAAAAAACTATCTTGAAAGATTGGATTCTCTCCTGGAACTCCAGAGCTAGTTTTTCCCTTGTAATCCTGTCGTAGGTTACCTGCAAAAATTGTATGGGGAATTAAGGCATCACAATGTTGTGTATGAGGATTTGTTGATAAATTCTCTTGGCTATTACCAGCAGATTTAACAATAAGTGCTTCTGCTTTTGCTACGTTTGAAAACTTTCTAGAAAATCCCTCTGGTGCGTTATCACTAAAAGAGGCATTAATAATTTTTACGTCTCTAAGATCAGAAAATTCTGTGGCAACTGGTAGGCAACGAATAATTGCGGCAGGTGCTACTGCATTAATATATGCAGCCATAGCAGAGCCATGGTCAGTGTGGAAGGGAAAACCTGAAATAGGTTCTGTTGATGATCCTGGTTCTATATAAGTTCTTACATCAGCATGCGTAATGCCAGAATCTTCCAGTAGTAAAATTGTTATATTTTTACCAAAAATTCCTTTTTCATGAGCGTAATCAGCTCCAGCAGCAGCTTGTGCTGAAGTACCTTTTAAAAATTTATAATCTTGTTGGCTAATACCGACAGAATTTTTTCGTGCTTCCTGCAATAATCGTTGGCCATTTTTTTTGACGGTTCTGTTATGAGCTTTATAGTGAAATGACTTCTGATCGAGTGGAAGTCCCACATTTCCAAGATGCTTTTGTTGCTCTAAAAGTGTATCGGTAGTAGCAGAAAATAGTGTGGAACATAAAAATACTATATACAAATAGTGTTGGTTCATAGTGAAATTTTTATATAGATTGATATCATAGAGTATGCCTAATTTTTATTAAAAAAGAGTAAACAGGCTGAGTCAAAAGCAAAAGAGAATCATGGATATTTATAACTTTGATGAGCGTGCATTGCAAGCGCTGAAAACCTTACAACAAGCTGGTTTTGATAGCTGGTTTGTTGGTGGATGTGTGCGCGATTCGCTGCTCGAGAAATCGTTCACAGACTACGACATCGCGACCACAGCTCATCCTGCAGATTGTATTCCCCTTTTTCAAAAAAAATTTGAACTTGATCTAAAAGGAGAAAAATTTGGTTGTGTGCGTGTTAACTACGAAGACTTGTGGCTTGAAATTACAACCCTTCGCAAAGATGTTAACCCAGATGGCAGGCACACAAAAGTTACGTTCACAACAGATGTGGCGGAAGACGCCAAACGCCGAGATTTTACAATTAATGCTCTGTATTGGAATGAGAAGGCTATTATTGATTTTTTTGACGGACAAAAAGATCTGGAAAAGCGCGAGGTCAAGTTCATTGGCAAGGCTAATGATCGGGTTCAAGAAGACTATTTACGAATTTTACGCTTTTTTCGTTTTTCAAGTATTTACGCGAATCAACTAAATCAGGAAGGACTTAAAGCTTGTGTAGATCATCAAGAAGGGCTTCGGTATTTATCAGGGAATCGCATCTGGTCTGAATGGTCAAAAATACTATTTGGAAAAAATACTTTAAGAGTTTTGCGAGTTATGGAAACTAACGATATTGATAGCACTTTATTTGGTGCAAAAATCAGCATCGCTAACTATTTGGCTTATAAAGGTAGAGACGCCTTATTGCTAACTCACTTGCTGTTGCCATCCATTCATATTCAACATTTGGTGCATAGATTAAGATTGAATCAATCACAGCAAGAATGGTTAGAATCTGCTAATGCCTTGTTGATTGATCATGATTTTCGCATAAGCTATTTGCAATATGGCGAAAGTGCCAAGGAACTTGTGTTGTGCTGGGCATGCAAATACGAAAAAAACGCTGACGAAATTTTTGCACAAACTTTTTGGAGTATCTCAAATCCTATTTTTCCCCTTGCTGGAAAAGACCTGTTAAAACTTGGTTGCCAACCTGGCCCAATTGTTGGAAACTATTTGCAACGTGCCCATCAATGGTGGGTGGAAAACAACTTTAGCCCCAGCCACCAGGATTGTTTGTGCTATGTCGAATCCCTACTTAACAAATGAAGCGCAATTGCTTTACGCCAAAATTTTACATGATATCGCTGCCCCATTAGGGGCTTTAACTTTATGCATGGATGATATTAAAAATGCTCTGCCAGAATCAGCAGAACTTGTTGAGCTGAGTATTGAAACACTATCGCAGCGTATTAGCTATTGGCGATTAATGGTGACCGGAAGTGCGCAGTCTCCTAACTATTCCGATGCAGCAAACGCAATACGTGCAATGGCTAAGCTAAAATCAGTTGAGGTAACTTTCCTTCATGCAGAAGATTACCAAGGAGAATATGTTCGTCTAGTTTTAGCACTTGCACTGGTTTGTTTGGAAAGTCTTCCACGTGGCGGAAAAATCATTATTGATGCAGATCAAGGCAATGTAACAGCGTCAGGCGAAAAATGTTATTTATCAAAAGAAATTCAAGATGCTGTAAGTGGGAGCGTTGATGAGCCTTCCAGCCGCCATTCTCTTGGCATGCTTATTTACAACTGGGCAAAAAATTTTGGCGCCACTGTTAACCTCGAACATGAACCAACCAAGCTTGTACTTGCGTTAGTGTAATTTTAAAGGGGAACAGTTTTCAGTTTTCGCTCATTAACTCAGCAAATGAAAGCACTTTGCCACTATAGGAAAAACGGAATTTTTCACGACCTTCTAATTCTGTATTGGAAGGTCTTGTATAAAATTTCATGGACTCTTTATACTCTTCTACATATTTTGTTGTTTGATAGATAAACCCAGCATTTTCCTGAGATTTCCAAGATGCAACGTTGCTTAAGAAAGAGCTGGCGTACCAGGAAGCATCTGGCAAATAGTTAAAGATGGTTTCAAGCAACGCTCGTCCTTGTTTGCAGCCTCTTATTGAAGACAATAAAAGTCTAGATGGAGCAAGTACATCCTTGGTTTCTGTTGCATATACATAAATAAGACCGCATAGGCCACTTCTGTTAATGACACACCAATTGTATTCGTCCATTTCCTGATTTTTTGCTTTTTGTTCAAACATTTGTTTTACCATATGCTCACTGAATGTTTCTTCTGTGCCAAAATATGTTCTCATTGTTTTTGGTTCTGTATATACAGGCGCCAAGGTAGGTGCAAAATCAGGGCGAATGTAAGCAAAGGCAAAATACTCGTTTGCAATATATCCACGCTCAGGCGTAAGCCACCGTTCTGGTGATACTATTTTTGTTAATTTCGTAAGCTCTGTCGTTTCTTCTGCAGTAGTTCCAGAGGCGTTTAAAAAACCAATAGTGGTTAAACATAATAGAAAAATTTTCATATGATTTTTTGAATGAACTTGTAATACAGAATATAGTGTTGGTTAATTTGTTTCTCAAGTCAATTAACGAAACATCCCTGCATTATGTTGTATTATAATGACGTGCGTCGAACCACTACACAACCAAAATCAACATGTGCTCTATGAGATTCTGACACACAGGTATTGGCCGTATTATGGATGGGCCTATGGAGGGTGCCCACTCTTCTGAAGGGCGGGGCATCACCTACAACAGATAAATCAACAAAAGATTAAAATTCAAAAATCTTTTTGGTAGCTCCTAACTTTTATGGCATAGTTCGTTCATGTCTTTGCTTAATGTAAAAAATCTTTCTGTTCGATTCGCACCACCAGGGCGCCCAGTGGTTGAAGCTGTGCAAGGTGTTAGCTTCACCATAAAGCCCAAGGAAACATTGGCATTGGTTGGTGAAAGTGGATCAGGAAAGTCAGTTACTGCATTTTCCATTTTAAAATTATTGCCATACCCTATGGCTAGTAACCCGACAGGCGAAATACTTTTTGATGGTGACGACCTTTTAAAATTTTCTGATAAGAAATTACGCAGTATTCGTGGTCGCCGCATTGGTATGATTTTTCAAGAACCAATGACAGCCCTAAACCCATTGCACACCATTAGTAAACAGATTGCTGAAACAGTTCGCTTGCATTTAGGCTATTCAAAAGCTCAAGCAATGGAACGAGTCAAAGAGCTTCTTGAGTTGGTAGAATTCCATGAAGGGTTAAGCCGTTTAGATGCATTTCCACACCAATTATCAGGTGGGCAACGCCAACGGGTGATGATTGCTATGGCGCTTGCTTGCGGACCAGATTTATTAATTGCGGACGAGCCAACCACAGCACTAGATGTAACCATTCAAGCTGGCATTATTAAGCTATTGCAAAAATTGCAAGCAGACCTTGGTATGTCAATGTTACTGATTAGTCATGATTTAAGCATGGTCAAGCATTTGGCCCATCAAGTAGCTGTAATGAATCACGGAAAAATTGTTGAATCGGGTAACACTTCAGATGTTTTCGGTAATCCCAGACACGAATACACGCAACGGCTTATTGCCTGCGAACCCAAAGGCACACCAAAACTCCTTGCAAAAAATGCAGCGACCATATTGCAAGCTACTGACATGAAAGTCGCTTTTGAAAATAAGTCACTGTTTAGCTTTAAAAAATTGCCCCCTAAAATTGCGGTGAATAAAGTTTCTCTTTCCTTAAAACAGGGGGAAACTTTAGGTGTAGTCGGGGAAAGCGGTTCAGGTAAATCAACTCTGGTTTTTGCAATTTTGCGTCTTGTAAGTTCAAGCGGTAAAATTATTTTTATGGGCAATGAATTGCCTAGCACTTTAAAGTTAATGCGGCCCCTTCGTAAAGATTTACAGATCATTTTCCAAGATCCTTTTGGGTCATTGAATCCGCGTTTTTCTATTTTAGATGTTGTGTGTGAGGGCCTTAAAGTTCATGAAGCCAATTTATCAGCAAATGCATTGCGTATGCGGGCTGAAAAAGTTTTAGAACAAGTTGGTCTTAGCGCTGAATTTTTATATCGTTACCCCCATGAATTATCAGGTGGTCAGCGCCAAAGGGTAGCAATCGCTCGTGCCCTTGTTCTAAACCCAAAGGTTGTTATTTTGGATGAGCCTACATCGGCTCTTGATCGTTCCATTCAAGCCGATATTTTGGACCTGCTTCGTCAATTACAAAACGATTTGCACTTATCATACATTTTTATCAGCCATGATTTAAAAGTGGTTCGCGCTATGGCGCACCGAATGATTGTTATGCATCAAGGTAAAATAGTAGAGCAGGGCGAAGCACAGAAAATTTTTGAACACCCTCAGCACGATTACACAAAAGCTTTGTTGAGCGCTTGTTTAGATTGAATTCTGTTGAGCGCTATTGCAATTCGTATAATTTTGTTTTTTGCTGAAGCACCAATGTAATTTCAGGCTATCTAGATGCTCTTAAAGATTTTTCTTATTTTTGTTACTTGTTTTTCAGTAAGCGCGATGGATTTTGTTGAGTTTTATCCTTTTTCGTCTGACTCTCCAAAACTTAGTAGTCAAAGAAAATCTGCACCAAATTCACCAACAAAGTCACCTATAGTCAGAAAGTCAGTTAAAAGGCCATCAGAACAAGAGAAAACGCATGTTAATATTGAATATCATAGGTTAGAGGAAGCCAAAGGAGAATTAGATGAGGCTAAGAGGGATGATAACCCAAATTTGTTTTTATGTTTTGATGGGCCGGGATACATAAGCGCTGTTTATGTTGGGCCTACGTCAGCATCTTCACTACCCGAAGAATCATTAGTGGAAACATATCGATCACTAAAAATAAGTAAAATGCTACACAAGTATCATGCAATTGCCAATACATTTCTCCTTGGCGGCGTATTTTACCAATCAAGTGATCTTTTGGGTATTTCTTCTTTATATTTCTGTTGGTGTGCGGCTGTATATGGCGTCTCCAGTGTCGATACTAATAAGAAATATTTAGAATCTCAAAATTTAGAAGAACAAAATATTTTAAAAAGCTTGAGATCTTTTCAACGCAACCAAGCATGCCTAAATATGTTAGCTGGGGCTTGTCTTCTCGCAGGAGGATTTGCGGATATGTCTGAGATTGGTTATGCTTTTTGTGGATTAGCTTTAGCAACCGCTGTTGGGAATAGTGTTTTTTTTGGATGCACTAATTGATTTTTTCAAATAACGGACATTAAAATTTTTATGATTTTGTTCTCTGTTGGTGAATAAAAAATTTTTCAGAATCCCTTATCATGCCATTTAAGCCTTTCTTCCTGTGTTTTGTTTTTCTATTTTTTTCAGCATTTTCAGTGTGTGCCTCAACACAAATGGAATTATGGGATATTGAAAACCAAATTATCCCAGGAAACTACAGAATTAGCTCAGACGCATCTGTTGATGACGTGAAGCAGGAAATAGATACATCCATACTAATTGGCAAAGCTCATACTTCTCTAACTACTACGTGTGTTAGTCTGCTCCTTTATTATGACCGAAAAGATGCCTTTCCTTTGGTTGCTTTGTATCTGAGCTATTCTGCGCTGATTTATTTCGCATCAAGCTTTGATAATCATGAGACGTGCAAAATTCTTCAACATCCCGAAGCAAAAATCGCATTGGAAAGATTCATTTTTTATCAGCGTAGCCAATCAGGTTTTTATGGTTTAAGTAGCATTTGTTTTTTTTGTAATGCGTTTATTGATCCCTCACTTGCTTTTCCATTTAAG
>CAYUNR010000056.1:0-9377 GCA_964446295.1 uncultured Candidatus Finniella sp.
GCAGATGTTTTGCCCTTGTTTGTAGCAAGTTCATAGCTAACTCTTTGACCTTCATTTAAAGTCGCAAGTCCTGCGCGTTCTAGTGCACTAATGTGAACGAACACATCGCTGCCACCATTTTCAGGTTGAATGAATCCAAAGCCTTTAGTTGCGTTAAACCATTTCACTGTACCTGTTGCCATTTTAGTCTCCTTAATTAGTTTCGTGTTTGTCATTTTAACTATTAAAATAACCGTTAAGAGTTTATGTCCCTAACTTTCCAGTTAAGTCACCCTTTGTCAACACTGTCTGGATGTATCTGGAGAATATTGTTTTATGTGTACACAAAATTATGTTCAATAGCATTATGGCAGACTTGAGTATCTTAAGAGTAGTAGTAAACATCTTTTTTATTGTACATTAATTTAGAGGGTTGTCAACATTCTTGTAATTTAGTTTTTATTGGAATACGCACAGTTCAGAAATGATTTTTATTTAGCTGTCACACCAATTTTTTCTGTTTTTAAAAATTCTGCCCTTCCGTTGGTTTTTTTCCAGGGCATGTATTCATAATTGGTATGCAATTCGGTGCCATGAACAAATTGCAGAGTGGGATTTTCATTAGGGTTAGTAATCTCTGCCCCGAAAAGTTTTGCTATTTGCTTACCTAAATCGTAGTGACTGCAAATCTTTTGACTTTTTATGTAGTGATTTAGGCTATGGTCAGTATTGATTGCATAAGCCCAAACCGGCACATCCACAACTTCTGAACGCATGAGGTTATGGCCAAATAGGCCATCTTCACCAACTAACTGACCATGATCACTTGTAAAAACAACGACGGTATCGCTGGGTAGAATTTTTTTAACACACGCAATGCACTCTTTTACCCAATGATCATGATATGAAATAGCATGAGAATATTCGTTTCTGGTTTGTAGCTCTCTAGAATTTGTAGTTTTTCTTGCTTCCAATACGGGAGAGTATTTTTCCCAATTGCTATAAGGCTCGTGTATGTGTCGCAGATGAATAACGATAAAGTTTTTATCACCAAATTCTTGGCCTGTTAAAACATCAAATAAGGCTTCGTCTCCCTTCTCTTTTAAAGATTTTAGGGTGTCTTTTTTAAAGCTGTAAATGTCAATAAATTGTGTGCCAATTTCATGAAATAACCCCTCACCTTGGGCAGAAATTAAAAATGTTTTGTACCCCTGGTGACGCGCCAAACGAAATAAATTTGCAGCTTTACTATTGATTAGATCGGTGAAACCTGGGTTATGACAATTATTAAAAAACAATTGCAAACCAGTCAGCGTATCTACACTGTTTGAAATTCCCTTGGTATATGCAAAATTTGTGTCGCTCTTTAATTTTTCTAGGAATGGAGTATTGGGTTCGCCATAACCGTAAAGCTGCATATACCGGCTACTCACGCTTTCTCCCATTATGAAAACAACATTTTTAACTTTGGGCTTACCATAGGTAATAACATAAGGTTTGTAATGAAAATCATGCAATTTCACTTGCTTGTTAACTAACCAATCTGAAAAAGCCCTTAGGGTGTTATGGAGGGTGCTTGAAATAGGTTTAGTGTGAAACAGCTGGTGCCCCTTTAGATATGACAACATTGGGTTAACCGCTAACGCTAATAAAACCACACCCCACATAAACGGTGTATGCCTGCATTTCTTCGTATACAGCACGGCAGCAATAAAAAATGCTAATGATAAAGCTTGCGCCAACCATACAGGCCATAAGCTACCAATCATTGACGTGCCTGCATCAAAAACCTCATCAAATTCAACAAATGCTTTAGTAATGTCTTGGCTATTAATAGGTGCACCAAAATAAGCCCAATGATTAAGTTGCACAGCTTGAGCAATGGTAATAATCCCTACAATAGTAAAAAGAAATCTGCGACTTTTAACCATACTTAATACCAAAGATAAGGCCAGCACGCTTATGAGTGTAGTAAGGGGAATCGTGCAACTAAGCATTTTTGTGACATGCCCCAAATACAAATCAGGCAACAAAAACCCAAAGGAAAATAAGGCCGCACAAACAATATTTTGTCTTGAAATCATATACAGCATATTTCCCAAAATTAAAGTTTTCATGATGAATATTTCTTCTGACAGAGATGTTGGGCAATGTCAATATTTCAGGAAAAACACATATGGTAGTTACAAGCCAATTATGATGACTACTGCTGCCATGGTAGTACTAGGTTGTATCCCTTTAAGCCTAGCGTCTGGTCCAGGAGCTGAAATTCGCCAGTCCCTGGCAGGAGTGTTAATAGGTGGTTTATGCTTTGGAACAATCAGCACTTTGTTTTTGTTTCCAAGATTAGCCGCATTTGTAAAGAAAGCTAACCGAAAGGATATTGCTATTTTTATTAGCAATAAAACGAAAAAAGATAAATAAATATCGCCGTTTTCTTAAGTATGTGTTATTATCTACTTGTCTCATGTAATCAACCATAATTGTGACCTCTATAAAAATAATTCTTCTTAGCTTTTTTATGTATTTTTCATTTTTAAGTGCCTCAACTTACACTGAGCCTTTAGAAGAATCATTTATCTCAGAAACAAAAAGAGCCATTGAAACTACTTTGGTTGAGCTAAAGCACGCAATTAATTCCAGAAATGCTCAAAAATGCAGCGAATGCACTGTGGCTCTAAATGGTGCACTTAATGCAGCCTTCCCTTCTGGAGCTAACATAGACTCATCAATACGATCTTACTTACACGATATTAGGCACCACTTAGCACTTTTAACAGATTCATTTGCAGAACAACCATCCCTAGAACTAGGAAATATTCAAGCTGCAGGGATTGAAGCTTTAAGTCTCCTCATTCCTAAAATTTATCAACGAAATCAGCAGATATCATCTTTTTCTGCTGCAAAGATTTCTACTCTTGTAGAAAGTACCGTTCATTTAAGCGCCTACCATGCAAAACAAAAAGATGTTGAATTTGTCTATAAACCATGCCCACAGTTAGAAAAATTTATGGTAACAGAAGAGAGCGCTGCCTTAGCAATTAGACGAGTTCTTTTTAATTTATTACATAACGCAGTACACTATACAACTAATCAACAATATCAACGTCAAGTAATACTTCGAACAGCTATTGATGATGCAACAAATATGAAGCGTTCATACGCACAATTTATTATCACCGATACTGGCGTAGGGATCTCTTCAGATGATTTTAAAAAATTATTTATACAAGGATTTCGTGGTAGCCAAGCAAAAACATATACTGGGTCTGGAACTGGTTTGGCTACTTGTAAAAAGCTAGTTGAAGATATTGGTGGAGAAATACATGCTATATCTCTTGGAAAAGATACTGGCTCTTGCTTTTGGTTTAAAGCACCAGCTTTATTTGATGAAACTGCTATTACTGCCACCACAACTGTCATTGAAAGAAAAAGCATTAAAGCGTCATATATGAAAGTACTTATTGTTGATGACACTCGTTCAGCACGAAAAGTCTTGGCAAATGCTATGAAAAATTGTGGCATTGGAATACTTGAAAAATATATTGATGAAGCAGAGGACGGAGAGACGGCTCTAGAAAAAAATATTGATCAATATGATTTAATTTTGATGGATATGTGTCTAGGGTCCAAAAAAATGGATGGATCGCAAGTCACACGGACAATTCGCACAAGGAATATAAAGCAGCCTGTTATTTTTTCTATCTCTGGTGATACTGATGCTGAATCAATGACAAGTGCGTTAAACGCAGGAATAGATGACTTTTTCTCAAAAGGAACAAAACCTGAAATGCTGAAGGTGCTTTTAGAAAAATATTTTCATTTTGAAGTATCACCTGCTTGTTTGGTTTGATAAACGTAATAAAAAAACAGGCCCCAAACTGAGGCCTGCTTAATAGAAGATGGATTCCCGTTTTCACGGGAATGATATAGTTGGTTGGATTAATAATCCATTCCACCCATACCGCCCATGCCACCCATACCACCTGGCATACCTGCAGGAGCTGAAGATTTAGTTTCAGGCTTTTCTGCAATCATTGCTTCAGTTGTAATAAGTAGGCTTGCAATTGATGCTGCATCTTGAAGTGCTGTACGCACAACTTTAGTTGGGTCAATAATGCCAGACTTAATCATGTCAACGTATTCACCGCTCTGTGCATCAAAACCAAATGAGAAAGCATCATTGTCAAGGATTTTACCTACAACAATTGATCCATCCGCACCAGCGTTAATAGCGATTTGACGGCAAGGAGTTGTTATCGCTTGACGAACAATGCGAATACCAACTTCTTGATCTCCATTAGCACCTTTTAAGCTTTCAATAGCTTTTAAGCTACGAAGCAACGCTACACCACCACCAGGAACGATACCTTCTTCGATAGCAGCGCGTGTTGCATGCATAGCATCTTCAACGCGGTCCTTGCGTTCTTTAACTTCTAATTCAGTTGCACCACCCACGCGAATAACAGCAACACCACCGCTAAGCTTAGCTAGGCGTTCTTGTAGTTTCTCACGGTCATAGTCTGAAGTCGTTTCAGCAACTTGTGCACGGATTTGTGCGCAACGAGCTTGGATCTGGTCTTTGCTACCAACGCCATCAACAATAACAGTATCATCTTTGCTGATAACAACTTTTTTAGCAGTACCAAGCATTGAAATGTCAACATTTTCAAGCTTAATGCCCATATCTTCAGAAACAACAGTACCACCAGTTAGGATAGCAATATCTTCAACCATAGCTTTGCGACGATCACCAAAACCAGGAGCTTTCACTGCAGCAACTTTTAGACCACCACGTAACTTGTTTACAACCAATGTTGCAAGCGCTTCGCCTTCAACATCTTCCGCAATAATTAGAAGCGGACGACCTGATTGCACTACAGTTTCTAGAACTGGAAGCATTGCTTGTAGACCTGAAAGTTTCTTTTCAATAATAAGAATGTAAGGGTTCTCTAGTTCACAAACCATTTTTTCAGAATTGGTCACAAAATATGGAGAAATATATCCACGGTCAAATTGCATACCTTCAACTACATCAAGCTCAGTTTGAAGTGACTTTGCTTCTTCAATAGTGATAACGCCTTCTTTGCCAACTTTTTGTACAGCTTCAGCAAGCATCAAACCAATTTCACGTTCTCCGTTAGCAGAAATAGTAGCAACTTGTGCAATTTCTTCATTAGTTGAAACTGGACGGCTATTTTTCTTTATGTTTGCAATAACAACTTCAACAGCCATATCAACGCCACGCTTAACATCCATAGGGTTCATGCCAGCAGCGACAGCTTTAACACCCTCGCGAACAATAGCTTGAGCCAAAACGGTTGCAGTTGTTGTACCATCACCAGCTAAATCACTGGTTTTGCTAGCAACTTCGCGCAACATTTGAGCGCCCATGTTTTCAAAACGATCTGATAATTCAATTTCCTTAGCAACTGAAACACCGTCTTTAGTGATACGAGGAGCACCATAAGATTTTTCAATTACAACGTTACGACCTTTTGGTCCAAGTGTTACCTTTACCGCATCGGCCAAGATATCAACACCGCGCAACATTTTGTCGCGAGCGTCTGTATTAAAGCGTACTTCTTTTGCAGCCATGTTATATTCTCCTTAAATATATGAATTGATTAGGTTAAGCGGCTTTTTCAATAATGCCCATGATGTCGGATTCCTTCATCACTAGGTAGTCTTGGCCATCAATCTTAATTTCAGTGCCTGACCACTTACCAAACAATACGCGATCGCCTGATTTTACGTCCAAAGCAATAACACTTCCTTGCTCATTACGTGCACCAGATCCAACCGCTACAACTTCGCCTTCCATAGGCTTTTCTTTTACTGTGTCTGGGATAATGATCCCGCCAGCAGTTTTTGCTTCTTGTTCAATGCGTTTGACCATTACGCGGTCATGCAAAGGGCGAAATTTCATATGCTCTCTCCTTTTGATTTAGTTTTTAAAATTCAAGATTGTGTTGTTAGCACTCAATCTTTATGAGTGCTAATAAAGCGAAAAACATAAATTATGTCAAGGAATAAGATTCAGTTATATAAAATTTTTATGAAAAACAGAACTACATCTTACTTTCTTAAATTCAAGGTGTTTATTAACGATTTATTGACTCCGTGCATGATAATTTTAAAGCTAAGAATACTCTTGTTAAATTTTTATCCATGACATTTATGCATTACAGTGGATATAATTAAACTATTATTTTAAAATAAACCATATTTTTAAACTATATATTTATGATTAGAATCTTATTTTTGATGTTTTTTGCAACGCTACATTGCAGTTACGCAGCCCCTAAGGTGTGTTGGACCGTAGAGCAAGATATGCAGTTAATGAACAGTATGCAAAAGCATAACGGAGACTCTTGGTCAACAATAGCTGCAGAGGTTACAGGTAAAGCAAACAAGCAATGTCGTGAACGCTATATGTGTCACCTAGATCCAATGATAGATAAAACCCCACTTTCTGATGTGGAAATTTCAAAACTTGAATTAGCTGTTCAGGAACTCGGTCCAAAATGGGGTGAAATTTCAAAAACATTGTTCACATTAGCAAATGGAAAAAGAAGAACAGACTTACACTTAAAAAATGTCTGGCATTCACACCACAGATCAGATTCAGGAAGAACAAACAAAAAACGCACATCCTCACAAAAACATTTGGAAGAAGCCCCGACTGCATCACTACAGCAAGTTTCTTCAGCACTTCCTTCAGTTAGTTCAAGCAGCACTAAGAAGAAGAAAGTTCTACACCCCACGGTCACAAATAGTGTTTTACACGCACAACTACCTTATTCATCAGTACCTTCAGGTGGCCCCCATCATTTATCTAACCCTCAACTTCTATTAAATGGACAACCACACATATTGCCATCACTCTTAATGCTATCTAGTAACGTGACTCATTCTGGATTAGTCGCACCTGATAACGTTCCCATACATCTCCCTAGCAATTCAGTAAGTGATCAGCAATCGTTGTCCTCAAAAGACATTGTGCTCGACATAATTTTAGGTGGTCCTGAACTTGGATCGGTTTTTGAGGAAGATGGTTCCTTTGATCATGATGCCGCCATACTCAGAGAATTCAATATAAAAACACTAGATTAGAATGACCTTTCACCCCAAAATTCTCTATAGTCATCACACAATAAAAGAAGTAAAGCATTATTAGTACAGAATGATATTTTTTTATTGCTTTTTTGATTTGTTTGCAGTATTTTTACTACCTATTACCAACTAAGAACTGTATAAATTATGATTAAAATTTTAGTATTAATACTTTTAATAACTTCATCCTTTACATTTTCTCTATACGCTATGAAACCATGGACAGCTGAAGAAGATGCAGAGCTTATAATGCAAAGAAACTCAAGCAGTAAAAACTGGAAAGATATAGCAATAGCCGGAAGAACAAAGAAACAATGCTATACTCGCTATACAGTACATTTAGACCCTGCAATCGATAGGACCCCCTTAAGTCAAACTGAACTCTTTGTGCTTGTTAACGCAGTTAAAGAACATAAAATGAGTTGGGGTATGATTGCGGGAACATATTTCAAATCAGACACTAAAAGACGCACCATAGAACAATTAAAAAGTACATATAACAATCTTAAAAAAAGCAATACTTTGGCGAATTATTTTGAAGTATCACCAAACACGGTTGCTCGTATTTCCCCACAGCATGCACTAGTAGAAACAAAAAAAAGAAAAAAACCTACCCTTTCTTCAGGTGCAAGAAAAGCACAAAAAGCATTCTTTCCTGAACCTGCAACTGTTGCTGATGGCAGTTTAAGAACTGAGCCTGTTAGCCAAATAGTTGTTGTTTCAGGTACTGATTGTTTGGACCCAAATGCCCCTTTAGATACAGCACAAAGCAATTTTGGAGCCCCAATCAGTCAGCAACTTGGTAATTCGCAAGATAGCTTCATTTATCCATTAGGCTATTTTGATGGTGACGACTCGTTACATACAATACCGTCATCTCCTTTTGGTATGTCACCACAAAATACTTTTTCTTCACCTGTAAGAGAAATTTCAATAAATTACAATCTATTGAGCAGCCCTTTTTATAGTGGATTATTCACTCAATCTGCTGAAGAGCAAGTTGAAGAGCACGTTGATGAAATAGATCATGTTCCGACTGACGTGCTTTCTAACCAAAGCTTTATCTTTCTTCCCCCTTTTTTAGTAGCAGGTCAAACCAACCTTACCACTTTAAGCAGCCCACAACGTGGCATTTCTCAAGAAAGCCATTGGTCAGAATTTAGCGGCCTTGTAGATATAAGCTCCCCACTATCTCCTGTAGCAAGAGAATTTTCAATGTCGCGCCTAATGAATAGCCCATTGCTTCCTGTAGCAAGAGCTAACTCAATGTCTCTTCTAATGGACAGCGGTCTTATTGACTTATTGTAGTGGGTTGAGGTCAAAAATACTGACCTCAAATCACCTAAACTTGCATAATATCTTTTTGTTTCACTGCGGCAAGCTCGTCAATTTTTTTGATGTGCTTGTCAGTGACTTCCTGCATATCATCAACTAAACGATGTGAATCATCTTCAGAAATTGCTTTATCTTTTTCAAGTTTCTTAATCATGTCGTTACCTTCACGACGAACGTTACGCACGCTAATTTTTGCTTCTTCAGCATATTTAGAAGCAAGCTTAGCAAGCTCTTGGCGGCGCTCTTGGTTCAAATCAGGCAATACAACACGGACCAGCTGGCCATCAGCCGCTGGACTAACGCCTAGCGATGATTCGCGAATAGCTTTTTCAACCGCTTTGACCATGCCCTTATCCCACACTTGCACAACAAGCAAACGTGGTTCTGGCGCAGTAACAGTACCCACTTGAGAAAGCGGCATGTACGTTCCGTAAGCATCAACCTTTATGGGGTCAAGCAAGTTAGCCGAAGCACGCCCTGCCCTAAGGCCTGAAAGCTCTTTTACTAAAACATCAATCGCTGACTGCATTCTGCGTGTAAATTCTTCTAAGCTTACTGTCATAGTTCCTCAAAATTTTTATATATAGTGCTTATCTAGTGCATATTAAATTCCAAAGGCGGTAAATGCAAGGCCGATAAGGGCAGATAGCTTATTACGCTATCAACGTAAATTCTGTCTTACCTTGCAAGACTTTTTTGAAACCTTCTGGCTCGTAAATTGAAAAAATAGCAATGGGTGTTTTGTTTTCTTGGGCCAGCGCAATAGCTGTAGCATCCATAACCCTTAGTTGCTTTTCTTTAACTTCATCAAAAGTAAGTTTGGGCAAAAAAACGGCAGCAGAATTTCTTTTAGGGTCACTACAAAAACCCCATTTGACAATCTTTGATTTTAGAATAAGTGAACAGTGAATTTCACCCGCACGAAATGTTGAAGCAGTAGAAGTGGT
>CAYUNR010000057.1:0-9235 GCA_964446295.1 uncultured Candidatus Finniella sp.
GAAATCAAACACTGGATTCCGAGACCCAAGTCGCGGAAAAACTGGTAGTGGTACGACCATTCTCTCTCTAGTTTCCCCGTGGCTTGACCACGGGGTCCAGTGAATATCATCCGATTTGTCATGCCCTCAAACCAAGGTAGTGACTGTTCTCAACACCCCTTAAAATACGTACATTAGCTTCAGCCCAATCGAGTGCAATTTGTATTTGAATGAGCTTGTGAGAGTTGTGTTTTCAAGATCATTCAGGCAGTAAGTAAAATTTCTGCGAGGGAATTGAGAAAATCTATATTCAATACCAAGCGCATAATTTTCGGTTATAGTCTTTTGTGCACCTAACCCAAAGCTAAACACACTAGTTCTTTTCCTGCTTGGCTTATAAAGATGATGGGTTGGATTATACGCTCCATTTATATCGGCGGCTTTCATTTCAAAGCTAGAAGTTTGACAAAGGACTCCTGCTAACCCATATAAAAAGTAGTCATCAAAAAAATATCCTAACCTAGCATGAATACCAAACTGATTTGCTACCTTGTAGGTGATCTTAAAGTTTGTACTAGTAGGAGCTACTGTATCTGTAAAAAGCCCGTCCAGGGTGTGCTCATTTTTGCCAACATTATAAAAAAACTCAGGTCCAATCCCAAAATTTTGTATTCTAAATAAATATCCGGACAATACTCCTAAATATATGTTTTTCTTATTTATTTTTTTATTATTTGAAAATATTGCAGGCTCTACTCCAGGGCTTTCATCTTTTGCAGAGTCGCTGCGTTCTCCTGCTAAAAAACAACCACTAAGATCAGCACCCACATAAAAACTATGAGTGGTACCTAAAAGGGGAGAAATTGTTAAAGCGCTTAAAATAGCAGCTAATTTTTTTGAATGCATAGCTGAAATAGACCTTTACGAAAAATTAACCTAATGATTTTAAGCTTAGCATATGAATAATTTGGTTCAAATAGAGACAATTTATGTTTTCTTATTTAAGAAAAATAGCCACGAACGTTGTATTACTGTGTTTAGTGATTAGTTCATTAAATGCTGCAGCTGGAAGTGCAGAAGGTGCCGCTGGTATTCTTGATAATCCTCCACCTGTAACAGATTTTCCTGATTGTCCTGCTGGTGCTCGTGCGGCAGTATTTGTTACAAAAAAGGCTGAAATTGAAAAGTGGTTTAAAGACAAAGACCCAACAGGAGTTTTGTTTAAGGCTGTATTTCCTACGGGATTGCCCAGCACTGCATATGCATACAATCAACAACTCCCGAAAACCACATACACCAACTGGTACAATGCCCGCCATGGAGCAGGTGGATCTGCTATATCAGAAGCTGATTTAAAAGCAGAAAGGGAAAGACTTGAAGCAGGTCATGCTGTGGTAACGGAACAAATACGACGTCAAGCAGCAGAAGCAGAGCGAAGACAAAAAGAAGCAGAAGAGAGCGCAGTACAGGAAAGACAAGCTAAAGAAAAGGCTGAACAAGTAGCCCTTACTGCACAACAACAATTAGTAGCTGCTGGACAACAACTTCAAGTAGCACAATTGGACAGTATCGTTAGTAAAAGTATACCAGCTAATGTTGCACGTGTAGTTATGGAAATGTTAAATCATCCCGAATATAAAACTCATGAAATAGTGTGTAATGACGCGGACACAAAAATCACCTTAACTGTAACATTAAAGGATAGTTCTCAAATTCAGAAGGAATTTCAGCTTGATGCAAGTAATTATCAAGCAACAGTTGATGGATTTCAAGCCCTTATGCAACAGCGGGCTATGCTAGGAAGATTGTTGAGTGCCGGTGCTGCAGATAGGCCAGATTATCAGATTCATTTAACTCCTCGTCCAGAACCAGCCCCTGATGAGTCACCTGCGTTAAAATCATTGGTAGATGCTTACTATTACACAGTTGATTCAGCCAATAATATTGTAAAAAAATATTCGGAAATGAAAGAAAATTGTGAAACATATAATCTATTTATGAAGAAATGTTATGAGTTAGAAAACAAAACAGATGACCTTTTATCACATGTGAACTCTGAGTTAGCCGAACCAAGTTTTGTAGTTGCGGTACGAAAATCTGGTTTCAGTATTGACCGCCTTATTACAGCCGTTGAAAAAATAAAAAACGGAGAGATTCCAAAAGCGAATCTGTTCAGTCTACTGTCAGAGCTATTTGAAACTCAGCAAGAAATTTGGAATGAATACAGAGTATTTTCCAAGAATGTTTTTGGTCTTTTTTGGGAAGTTGGGGAAAGTTTTAGTAATTGTCTAAGACTATTAAATGCAAAATTCAAATTTGTGGTAGGTGCTGAGGTTGGCAAGTATTTAGGCGCTATTTCAAAAGACCAAAAGATGGCTACTGCAAACAGAAAAGAAGAGTTAAAGGCCTTCTATGATCAGTGTAAGGCCGACGCGGCGATAGCGACAGAATGCCATAACATGACTAACTTATTTGAAACAGAAATAGCCGATGTTCGCGAACACGTTTTTAAATCTGTGCCAAGAAACCAATTATTTAAAATAGGATCAATGCTGAAATATTCACAGAAACAAAAGCTTTTAAAGAGCCATGTTGTCAACTTATTTTTGCGTGATTCTGCAAATTTCAAGAATAATTCAGGATTTTTTCTCTTTTATTTATTTAATTCACTCGATACCATACCCTTTTTTATAAAAAAAGAAACAGTCACTATACAAGATTCTCCTCTTGCATTTTTTTATGATGCGCTTCAATTTTTAAATGTAGAGCAGAAAAAAGTTCTATTTGTATATATTTATGAAATAATACAAAATTTTGACTCTCTTGTGGAAGATTATAGGCGCATAGTAGGCACATCAAACCGTTTTGTCATTCTGTCTTCCGGGGTTAGTACAGTCAAGACTTTGGAATCGCTTCTTGAAAAAATTTATATGTCTCTAGACAGTAGAATACTCCCAGAGCCAGCAAGAAGAGATGATAGCCTAATAGCTCTTTATAAATTGTTTATGATAGCGGATCAATTTAGCAATCCTTTGTGTAAACAGCAAATTGCAATACAGAAACGGACAGAAAAATTAGATGGATATCTTGCTGATGGGATTTCATTTAAAACGTTTTTAAAAGGAATGACAAAAGAAAAGCTAGATGGCTTCTTAGACTCAAGAGAGGCTGAAGAAACTTTAAAGAAATGTTTGGAAATAATTCAAAGTGGCAAGACTGCAGAGACTCTAGTATCTGCTAATCTAGACAGTGAAGGTTTTCCGAATGGCTACGTTAATGAAGTCATTGCTCTATTGGGAGCAGGTCAAACAATTTATGAGAAAAAATCCCAACTAATAGAATTTAGTCATAGAACTCTGAATAATAGTGCTGACATAATATGGAAATTTAAAAACAGCATTGAATTTCTAAAAAATGCATGTCAAACGATAGGAATGCAAGATGTTGGCAATGAGTATAATTGTTTGGAAGAGATAGAAAAACAGTTGCAGAAAAAACTAAAACACTCTGAAACGGGAGAATCGTATTATTGGGCTTGTGATCTAAAAACCTTTAATGATTTGCAAAAAGAAGAAATTCAGAAAATTCGTAAGCGTTTAAACCAACACTTAAAGAGAAAGGGGTTCCCTGAGATAAATGCTGAACAGCTTCTGAAACAGGAAGCATCTTCTGCTAGTAGTGTTTCTTCTTATGGTGGTGCGGCAGGAGGTGCTAGTAGTTCTTCTTCTCCTTTACCTACTTTTGGAGGCTCTAGTGGTGGTTCTCCTTCTCCATCTCCTTCCCCTACAGTTGGAATCGCTGCAGGAAGCCACCCAACTACATTTCATAGTAATGTGTCCTCGCAATTATATTTCCCTGCGCTCAAAGAAACCTTGTTAAAAGATATTCGTAGCGCAACTAGCAAATTACAGCCTGGGGACAATGAAAATAAGGATAAACTCACAGTACTAAGCAATGAAGCTGAGGCAATAGATGCGACAATACAACCTTCGAATCCTGCAGCAAAGGACCGATTAGATGCAGAAAAGCAAAAATTGCAAACTATTAGAGAAAAATTTGAGTCTTTGAAAAGTCAGCTCGAAAGCAGCGGTGCAATAGCTGCAGCTTCAGCACCAACTCCGGTGCCAGCTGCTGTAGCAGCAACAGGAGACGGTGCTGCAGCAGCGGCAGGTGGAGGGGGCGGAGCAGCTACTGACGCTGGAGCTCCTGCGGCAGCGGGAAATGGTGCTGGTGCTGCTCAACCGAATGAAGTGGAAGTGCTTCTGCAAGATCTTCTGAGTTTGGAAGCTACTATCAACCAGAAAAAAAATGATGGGCAAATAAAACCTGAGACTTTTCAAGATTATATAGATGCTATAGATCTTCTCAGGGCAGCGGTGAAAAATAAACAAAAATTAGATGTGCCTGCTCAGCTCAAGCAAAACAATATCAAAAAAATCAAGAAAGCTTTAGGCATTACCTAGAAATTGGGTGAGATTTTACTAAAAATTAACACTTTTAATCTACTATTGACATAAGAGTATTTTTACTAAAACGGTCGCTTCTGTATGTTTTATTTTGTAAAAAAAATAGCCACAAACATTGCATTATTGTGTTTAATTGTTGGGTCATTAAGTGCGGCTAGTATTGTTGATAGCCCTCCAAAGCCAGAAGATTTTCCTGATTGCCCAGCTGGTGCTCGTGCGGCAGTATTTGTTGCAAAAAAGGCTGAAATTGAAAAGTGGTTTAAAGACAAAGACCCAACAGGAGTTTTGTTTAAGGCTGTATTTCCTATGGGATTGCCCGCCACTGCATATGCATACAATCAACAATCCCCAAAAACTACGTACACAGCTTGGTACAACTCCGAATTCGCCGTCAGCGGTGCATCATCTGCTAAACTTGCTGAAATAGAACAAAGAGTCCATGCCGTAATTAAAGAACGAGACACCGCTGTACAAAGAATTCATGCAGTAACCAAAGAATTTCAAGGGCAGATCATGGCCCAAGCAACTGCCGGTGATTTAGTAACTCGAAATTCTAGACTGCTAAGTGTTCAAGAAGAACATCAACAAGGGCTTGTAGTTTTCAATGACCTAGCACCAGTTATTGAGGCAGGCCGATGGGTATTAAGAATCCCCTACACAAAAAATATCGACGGAATTCGCAGATTCATTAATATTCCTTTTGATTCAGAACCAGAATTAGATCACGTGAAGGCTATGCCTGCTGCAGATGCTGTTAGGGAATGTGCCGCACGAAACAATGATCTGGTTTATTTAGTACATGAAGCAACTCTTGGAAACCTTGATTTTGATTTAGCTGGAATTACCAAAGTCCAGGGATATTACGCCTTCGCACTTCCTATTGAATATACTGACGGTCGACCAAACAAAAATGACACTATTGTATTTTCTTACGACAATCAGCACGACGCTGAGGAAGGTTTTAGAAAAGCACAATTTTTTATGAAAATCGGCTCTGGCAATGGTGGCATGTCAGTTAAGTACAAAACGATTTTAACTCCTAGACCTGCAAAACCAGCAGATGAACCGCCTGCAATAACAGCGTTAATGAATGCATACTATTTACTTATAGATGGCGCCAGCAAAAACCAAGAAATAAAAGACACCGTAAATGGTTTTAAGACAGTGTTCGACGAGGCATATATTGCAATTGAGAAGCTATGCCAGGTCACAAAGGACGCTAACACCTTGAATGACATACTTCTAAATGTGGATAAATTAAGTGCGTTAGTAGCAGCTTACGCAAGCCCTGGAAAGACAATTGAAAGCTTAAAAACGAACATACGAAATAGTATAAAAAAAGCCAAGTGGAACACTGAAATTCCGGAGCTTATTAATGACTTTTTTGAAAACTTTATGCTTGCTTGGGCACAGGCACAAAATTTATCTTCCCATGATTTATTCCTTAAATGCATTATGGATTTTTGTCAGTGTATAAATTCAATGAAAGAAACAGGAATAGTCAATCCTCTTTTTTTCAAAGTATATGAAGATGCGTTGGTTGCTGATGAAAAAAAAGTAAAAGAACTGATCAGAGAAGAAGAACAAAAAATATATGATGCCGCCGTAGTAAATTTTGCTGCTACCCAGCATGACGTTGACGCTACAATAAAAAGATTAAAAGTAGATTGGAATACCGCAACAATTAGCGAAGATGATATAAGAAGGCATAATAACAAACTCGCTTCAGGCGATATAAGTCCTTTAGGTTCAGTTCCAATCGTAGATATGGGGCAATACAAAAAAATACCAAGTTTATTGCATTTCCTAATAAATGATCCTGTTTTCTTGTTAATAGTTTTGCAAAATTCCACAGTATTAGATTTTTTAACAACAAAACCTTACAGTTCTATGCTTCCACCAGATAAAAAAAATATTTACGCTTTATTTGAAAATGAATTAGCGTACTTAACGCTTCGTGAAAAACAAGCATTTTTTGTGTATTTAAAAAATATTATTACTGACTTTTCAGCTCTTGAGCTTAGGTATTATGAGATTACAACGAACAAAAATAAAACCACAGTGCCTCAGATAGAAGCACTTCTATCAATCGTAAAAAAATCATTCTTACTACCAACAAATTCTAACTATCGGTATACAGAAGACCCTAAGAGAATAAAGGCATTTGTTAAGTTACTCTTGAAGTTTATAAGTAATGAGTTAGCAAAAGAATCTGCGGAGGAAGCCCTCAATCAAACAATGCCATTTCTTACAGACAAATTAACCGGAAAAACCACCGCAGTTGTAAACGATATTATAGAGATTGCTGAAATCCCAGAGAGAGATGTAGGTAAAGATAAAGCTACATTAGCAAGCTGCATGGGGTATATAGCAGAAGGACTTGATGTTGCTGGAATTATAGCAACAAAACCCCGACATGAGATTCTTGCAGAAATAGAAGTCTTACGAGAAGCAAAAAAAGTAGTAGAGACAGAGCGGTTTAGTGCACTATCTTTTGCAGATCCAAAGAGTTTTCCAAAAATGAAAAATGATAAGGCAGCAATGGCTTTAAAAAATGCTGCCAAAGCTTCTGCAGTAAAGGCACCGGTAGCAGTAGCTGTGGCAGCAGCAGTTGCTGCTCCATTAACACCCAAGGAAGATTTTCTTAACCAAATTGCAGAAATAAAAGCTGCGCTAGTGATTCATCCAGATATTGCTAACGACCCTTTTAAAACCCATTTGGAGACGATAGTAGATCTAGAAACAGACATTTCTGCAATGAAAGCAGATAGTCCGCCAACAGCTTTTGCCCTAAAAACAAGAGGGCTTCCAAACATTAGAAAAGCGTTGGGAATGCCTGCAGCTGCTCCCAAAGGGCTTGCTCCAACAGCATCCCCAAGTGTTGCTGTCGCTGTAGGAGCAGGTGGAGGTGTTGTTAAAAAAGCAGTCACTCCAATTAAAACTTCTGGTGAAACTCCTGATCAACTGAAAACTAGGCTTCTGGGCGAAATCAATGCCATAAAAGCAAACTTAGCTACCCGTGATCTTACGGTAGATCCTTTTAAAACAAACAGCGAAGATATAGCGGAAATAGAAGCTGCTATTGTAAAAATAAATCCCCCAGAACTTCAACATATGGCAGCGCTTGCAATGAAAGAAAGGACAATAAAAAGAATAAAAAAAGATTTAGGTTTTTAGTCACATAGGCGCGTGATAAACGGATTATCTCCTCGGTGATTTAGGTCACAGGGGGGAGCTTTTACAGTGTTATCCAAAGCCCTGTAGGGCGTGGGATCTAGTCCTATACCATCTTCGTCATACTCGCAAAAACGGGGATCCATAGATCATAGAGATAACAAGAAAGAAATACCGCCTTCAGCAAACCCTCTATTCTATATCATGCATAACTATCTATGGCAGCTATCACAGGATTTATGATATTTATCGAACCGGCTTCAAAGGTTTCTATAATCGTGTTCCCAATAAGCCTTTTCAAATCAGAACCTCCAGTTTTTATTCTCATCAACAGTTCATTGGTTTTATGAGCATTCAAGGCAGCAGGGGTTTTGAAAGCTTTAATAATTTCAGAAATTGTATAATCTTTTTGACTGAAATATCTGTTTTCAAAAGATTGTAGTTCTTTTTTTAAAGCAGCAGTTGTCGCTTCCCTCAACATCTTTTCATGTCTTTGAATGCGTAAATAAAGGTCAGCCGTAGTTAACACTTGTCTAACTAGGTAAAAAGCATCTTCTTCCTTTTCAAGTTTTGAATAATCAATCTGCTGTAAATAAGCTATTTGTTGTTCCATAAGTGGTTTATAGAATGCCTTTATTAGTACTGAAGTATTACTCATGTTAGAAGATCTAGTTTCACCAAGTGCAGCGGCCATTTCATCTTTTAGTTTTTGCTCAGTTTTATTAAGCCAAGTCACTAATGACCCCATAGGAGATAATTTTGCATAAATGAATTTAGGCTGATTTGCACCTAAAGCAGCAAGCATGCCACCACCAGCAACAGGAGGTTTAGCGCCAAATAGAGCAGATAATCCACCAGCAACAGGTAGGTTAGGCGCCGAAGCTGCTACGGTAACTGCGTTAGCCCCTGTATATTTTGGTTCAATTTGAATGTCAGGATATTTTGTTGTTAAAGCGGCACGTATTGCTGCAGCGGTCTTACCTTCATTTCTAAGCCTTTTATACATGCCCCTGGCCATTACATCGCTAATTTTTAACAATTCCAAGTCGTCATACACTCTTTCTACTTGTTGTTCTTCGACTCTGTGCTGCTTCGGCATACCATTATCGGTAGGAGTGTCATCATCAGCTGTGTCATCATCATCTAGTGGAGGTTCTAGGTTCCTCTTTTGCCCTTTTCCTACTATCTCAGCAAGGAATTCACCAGCCACGGGAGGTTTAGCGCCAAATAGAGCAGATAATCCACCAGCTGTAGGAAGTTTTGGTACGAACAAACTAGCTACATCACTTGCAACAACATTTGGTATAGATGCTGAATTCGCATTGTTATCATTATATTTAGGAGCTATATCAACACTAGGATACGCTTCTTTTATAGCTAAACGTATTGCTTCTGGAGTTTTCTCTTCGGCTTTAAGATTATTATACATTTTCCTAGCCATCATCTGGATAGGCTTTAATTCTGCGTCAGTATAGTAACGCTCTACTTTTGGTTGTTCTTCAACTCTGTGCTGCTTCGGCATACCATTATCAGTAGGAGTGTCATCATCAACTAGTCGAACTTCTAGGTTCCTCTTTTGCCCTTTTCCTACTATCTCAGCAAGGAATTCACCAGCC
>CAYUNR010000058.1:0-8717 GCA_964446295.1 uncultured Candidatus Finniella sp.
TCCAATAATCGTAATTTTTGCATTTTCCATGACCGAATTGTGATGAATAAAAAAATAACTTGCAAGTTTTTTTCAAACCAGGTTCTTTAAAAAGAAAAAAGAATAAAATTATATGGCATTTTCTGTAGCGATCGACGGGCCTGCTGGTGCAGGAAAAGGCACCATTGCTAAGTACCTTAGCGAAAGGTTTAACCTTAAACATTTAGATACAGGGCTTTTATACCGCGAAGCAGCGCGTTTGGTCGTAGAAGAAAAGGCTAATATTCTAGATGTTGTGCGTTTAGAAGAAATTGCTCAAAAAGTAGATACTCATCATATTATTGAAGAAAATCTTCGAAACGAAGAGATTGCATCAGTTGCATCGCAAATAGCAGTTGTACCTTCTCTAAGGCGCGTTTTAACACAGAAAATGCGTGACTTTGCTAATAGTGTTTCCTTAGCTTACCAGGGAGTTGTGCTTGATGGGCGTGACGTTGGTTCTGTGATTTTGCCCCAAGCAGAGGTGAAAATTTATGTAACCGCTGATGAGCAAGTGCGTGTTCTAAGGCGCACAAAAGAATTAGGGTCAGTTGCTATGCAGGAAATTCTAGAAGGCATTAAAGCCCGCGATGCCCGCGATGGCAATCGTCAAACAGCTCCCCTACAAGTAGCAGATGGCGCAATTGTTCTAGATACAACTTTCCTTGATATAAGAGAAGTCTGTGAAAAAGCTGCAGAAATTGTGGAAGAAGCGTTATCAAATTGTGAAGCTATAGATAACATGAGCAAAACTTCCTCTTGTTTATCAAAAAAATAATCCCTATATCTAGTCCATGACAAAAATAAATATTATTGGCCAAAGCCGCGAAACACTTACTTCTCAATTTTCTGAATTGGGACTGCCATCATTCCGTGTGCAGCAAGTGTGGAACTGGCTGTATTATCATGGGGTTCGCAGCTTCGATGCTATGAACAACATATCAGCTGAAGGTCGAGCTAAGCTTGGTGATATCTATGCTATTGATCGTCCTACGGTTTCTCAAGCGCAAGCATCGGTCGATGGTACTCAAAAATGGTTATTGCGCTTTCCTGATGGTCAAGAAGCAGAAACGGTGCATATTCCAGAAGTTGATCGCGGAACCTTGTGCATTTCATCGCAGGTTGGGTGCACACTCACTTGTTCATTCTGTCATACAGGAACGCAAGTATTAGTACGTAACCTAACCTCTGCAGAAATTGTAGGGCAGGTTATGGTGGCACGTGATGTGTTTCATGAATGGCCTACTCCTATTGGAAATCGCCATGTAAGCAATGTAGTGCTTATGGGCATGGGGGAGCCTTTGTACAACTATGATAACGTATCAACAGCCATTAAAATATTGACTGATGAAAAAGGCTTAAGCCTATCAAAGCGCAAAATTACGTTATCAACATCAGGAATAGTGCCCATGATAGAGCGTTGTGGTAACGAACTGGGCGTTAGCTTGGCAATTTCTTTGCACGCAGTTACTGATGAGCTGCGTAATGAATTGGTGCCTATTAATAAAAAATACCCCCTGAAAGAGCTTTTAGAAGCCTGTCGCAATTACCCCAATGTTAGTAACGCACGTCGCATAACTTTTGAATACGTTATGTTAAAAGGGGTGAATGATTCTGTAGCAGAAGCCAGAAAACTGGTGCAGCTAATTCGTGGCATTCCTGCAAAAATCAATTTAATTCCTTTTAACCCTTGGCCAGGCAGCCCTTATGAATGCTCAACTCCACAAGCAATTTCTGCATTTGCTGAGGTTGTGTACAGGGCAGGGTATGCATCACCTGTGCGCACGCCGCGAGGCCGCGATATTTTGGCAGCTTGTGGACAGTTAAAATCTGAAAGTGTTCGTCAGCGCAAATCTAAATGTTCAGAACTTTCAATAGAAGAAGCAGCAGCTTAGCCATTTTTCAGACTCTGAGTTATAAAAATTTGATTTATAACTCATAATTCATTAAAATATGAGTTATAAATTGTAAAAATATAACTCACTCCCTATGACTTGGAATTGGCAGCAACCAAACTGGCCTAATTTTATATATGATTCAGAGCCTCTTAAAACCTTAGAATCCACTTTTTTAAGTGAGTCTGGCACATTGAAGGGGGCCTTAAAATATCTAAATCGTGCTGATAAAGAACAACTTATTATTGATCACCTTGCCCAAGAAGCATTAAAAACTAGTGAAATTGAGGGTGAGTATTTGAATCGAGAGAGTGTGCAATCTTCAATCAGACAACATTTTGGATTAGTAGTTGAGCCAAAGAAAGCCGCACATCCTAAAGAACAAGGAATTGCAGACCTATTAATGAATCTTTATACGCATTTTGATAATTCTTTATCAAATAAAAGTTTATGGGAATGGCATAAAATGGTTTGTATGGGCTTAAATGATATTGAAAGCGTAGGTTCTTATCGTACTCACATTGAGCCTATGCAAATAGTTTCAGGAATGGGGTTTAAGCAAAAGGTGTATTTTGAAGCTCCACCATCAAAAAATATATTTCAGCAAATGGAAAAATTTATTGAATGGTTTAATGCGACAACAAACTCTCTATCTGCGTTAACACGAGCTGGCATTGCACATTTGTATTTTGTCTCAATTCATCCTTTTGAAGATGGTAACGGAAGAATTGCCAGGGCCATTGCAGAGAAAGCATTGTCACAACACTTAGGCTCACCTACTTTAATAGCATTATCTCACATTATATCTCTTAACCGTGCTGCTTATTACGATGCGCTGGAAAAAAATAACCAAACTCTAGAAATTACAGATTGGTTAATATATTTTTCAAATACCATTTTACAGGCACAAAAATACTCTATCCGACTCATTGATTTCCTTATTCAAAAAACAAAATTGCTGGATACAGTCAAAGACAAATTGAATCCCAGACAGTTAAAGGTGTTATTGCGCATGTTTCGCGAAGGGCCAGATGGCTTTAAAGGTGGCTTAAGCGCAGATAATTACATTAATATTTCTGGCGCATCTAGGGCAACAGCAACTCGTGATCTGCAAGAATTAGTTGAGAAGAAGGCTCTTATTTCTAGTGGGCAATTAAAAGGAACCAGGTATCATTTACAACTTAGTGGGTTATCTATTTAGCACTACCGCCGCCTTTTGTATTCAACCCGAAGTAGCCAGCCATAGCTTAGCAAAATGATGCCTCCGCCTATTAAGGTAGTTAATGGGGGAATTTCAGCAAAAAATAGCATGCCTGTAAAAATACTGGCTGGGAAACGTGCATATTTAAACGGCGCTAAAAAGCTAGTGTGAGCGTAAGTATATGCTTCAATTAAACATACCTGGGTAACTACATAGCTGCATCCAATCACAGCAAGTTTAGGTGCATCATTAAATTCTGGCCAAATCCACGGGGTGTGAGCTTGGCTTAACAAAGCAAAGAATGCCATGAACCCCAAAAGGTATATTAGGGTGGTTTGTGACGAATCATCTTGGCTTAGGCGCTTTACAAATAATGACGATGCTGAAAAGAACACAGCCGATAAAAGCGGTAAAAATGCATAATAACTAAATATTTTTTGACTAGGGTGTAAAATTAATAACACGCCAGTAAAACCAACAATAATCGCAATCCATGCTTTTCGGTGAAATTTTTCCTTGAAAAACAACATGCCACCTAGGCTGGTGAAAAACGCACTGGTAATTGATAATGCTGATGATTCTGCCAAAGGCAGGCATTGCACAGCGCTAATCCATGCCCAGTTTCCCAAAGCGCCACAAGCACCTTTTAAGCAGTGAATTTGCAAAATTGCAGTTTTAAAAAATGAGAAAAACTTTTGTCTGTATACAACCAACAGCAGGAAGAGCCCCATTAAACATTTGAAAAACAAAATCTCCATTGGGGGTAGATTTTTTGAAATGCTATGGGTGGTACCGTTGGTAGTGGCCGAAGCAGCCGTGGATAATACAATTAATAATCCGCCATAGACATTATCAGAAAAGAATTTTCGGCAAAAACTGTGGAAAGTGTTATTCATTTACTTTTGATAATTTATAAAAATAAATTCCAGCAAGGCTTGTGAAAATTAACCCACCGTAAAAAGCGCCACCAGATATATGCTCTGCTAAAAATCCGGCAATCGTATTTCCAATTAGTACAGCCACTGCTGTTACAAGGTAATACATGGCAAATGCTGTGCCGCGTAAATGGGGTAAGGTGTTTTCAGCAATCAGGGTTGAAAGCATTCCATGGGTCATTCCCATATGCAAGCCGCACAGCATAAATCCAGCAATAATCCACCACTTATTTGGCGCAACAATCATAATGACATTTGCAACTACCAAAACCAATAATCCAAAGAACAAAACGCGTATACGACTAGTGCGATCTGCTATTTTGCCTACAGGCCATGCTGTGTTGGCACATACTATGTTGTAACAGACAAACAGCAGCGGAATAAGGGCCACTGACCATCCGAAATCTTTCGCACGAATATTTAGGAAAGCTTCACTAAAGCGCGCTTGCATTAATATAAAAATGCCTCCTAAAATTTGCCAATATCGTTTGGGCAAATGACGCACTTCTGACCAATGCCAGGCAGCTTGTTCTTTAATAGCTTTATTATCGTGCACAAATTTGTAAAGCACGATCAGCGCGAAAATTCCAGGAATTATAGAGCACCAAAATACAATGCGGTAGCTTTCAGTTAGGGCGTACAAGCCAGAAGCTAAAGCACCACCAACCACAAGCCCAGTTGTTTCCATGGTGTAGCGCATGCCATATGAAGTTCCTTGCCGTGATTTTGGGCTAATGTCGGCAATTAATGCATCAGACGGTGCTGATCTAACGCCCTTGCTAATACGGTCAAGCGCTCGCGCCCAAAAGATAGACCAAACACCCGAAGACAATGCAAATAGGGGCTTTACCAGTATGGTGCCAATGGTGCCGGTAATAATAAGGGAACGCCTGGTTTTGAAAACGTCGCTAAGAACTCCCGAAAAAACCTTACTCATAAACGCCATGAATATAGCAATTCCTTCAATGAATCCTAAAGTTGTTTTAGAAACATGAAGTTCTTCAGTTAAAAAAAATGGAAGTAGTGAAAACACCATTAAAGATGCCATGCTCCATAAAAATGTAACCCAGCATATAGCCCATAGAGCTTTTTTTTCTTCACAAGGGAGAGTTTGCAACTGCTGCCTCAGTACTTAATTTCTCCACATCATAAGGGATTTGTTGATGTTTGGCAAAATATCATCTGCTACTGTCAGTGTGTTTTATTTTGATGAGAGAGCAGACGCGGAGCTTGTGCGAGACCTTGATGGGGTGGAAAATTTGTATGGCTCTAGGCAAGTTAAAAATAGCTGAAAACACTCTGTAGTAACAGAATGAATAGCATCAAGCTCTTCGGTATCTGCTTTTTCTTCTTTGCTTTTTTTAAGAATAAAAGCCTTCTGTGCAGTAATTTCTATATCTTTTAAATCTAAATTGTCTGTTGCTGATTCAAGTATAGCGATAAAACTAAGCTCAGTAACCTCACTAGCTGTTTTATCATACCTATCAAACAGTTCGGTAATCACAGTCTCGTAAGATTTCAATCGCTCATCTCTTTCTGTTTCAAATGTTGCTAACCAACCAATAATTTTTGAAGTTGAAAAAACATGGCTAGTTGATCTGATGAGTGTGCGTATTTCATTCAAGAAAGAAGGGTCACTATAACATGCACTTTTTAGTATAGAAGAAAACTCTGTTTCTAATTTTTTTTCATCTTTGGGTTTTGATGCGGCAACTCTTGTTTTAAAGGGGGGGATGAAATCTCTGTAAAAAGACAATTCATAAGCTATGTATATGGGTTTTGTTTTTTGAGGTCCCGATACAGAAGATGACGATATAGTTCTTGATCTTACAGAGGCAGGACTACCTGGGTTGGAAATTACCATTTCTTTGGGGAGCTCTGCTGTCGCTTCTAAATACCCAATCAATAATCCGCTTAACACCACAATTATATTTTTCATTCACCCTATCTCTAATTTATAAGCTTGGCGTTTCTTTACGCGTTGCTATCAAAATATTGGTCGGAACTTTCTTACAACCATAACCAAAACAAATATCCAAAACAGGTTTTTTTAACTCTTCACTGTATTTTCTGAAATCTTGTTGTTCAAATCCACCTGGGAATTTATATGGCATTAAATATTGGCCATGCAGGTCTAAACTAAAACGATCTTTCAAATAATCATAGGGGATACCGGTGCTATCTTGCACGAAAGTTTTTGCATTCTCCAACATGAAATTTCTGAACATTGAAAATGGTTTTTGATGTGGTAAGTATGATGCAGCCTTAAAAAGAACAACATCAAATGGTTTTAATGTTTCCAAAAACTCAAGATTAATTTGTTCGTTGTTAAGTCCAGCTTTGTAATACCTAATCATTCTTGGTTTACTGTTGTAAATGAATTTTATCTCAACAGCGTTTGTTCTGCCTTCAATTGGTTGAACTGTAACGTCAGTAGCTTCAAGATTTTCAAGCTGTTTTAATATAAGGTCAGCTACATTTCGAAGTCCTGCTGCCATATCGATTGTTCTGAAAAAACTACTTCTATACAGCGATGATAAATTATTAAGCGCTTTGTTATCTAGCTCTACTGGAGCATCTACAGGTTTGGCTGGCTCTAGCCCCATTAAAGTTAGCACTTCAAAATTAGGGAACATCAGAAGAGGATAGGTGATATCAGGCCCACCAAAAGGGTAAAAAACATGCGCCCCAACGTTTTTCAGATTTTGGTTTCCAAAATCAACTAACGCTTGTTGCTGCTTATCTTTAAACCTATCAAACAAAGGTCCAGCAAACGCCGAACTCATGCCAATAAAACATACCCATAATAAAAAATATTTTATCTTCATAAACGTTATTTCAAAATTTTCCTTATTTTATTTTAATCTTTAAAGAGTTAAGAACCTTTTAACAGCAATAGCACAAACTCTTACTTTATGCCCGTTCTTGAATTTATGGCAAATTTGTGGCTTATTTGCAATCACAAGGAGAGGTGCCAGAGCGGTTGAATGGGACGGTCTCGAAAACCGTTGTGCGCTCACGCGTTCCGTGGGTTCGAATCCCACTCTCTCCGCCAATGTAACTTTTGTAGCTAAGTAGTGCCAATGTTTAAATGAATTTATTTGCAGAAAATTTTCCTTCTAAACACTCAGATAATCTGGAAAGCGCTTTCAGCGTAGTTGGTGATTCCCTTGATTTGCGAACGTATTTTGATATTATCCCCAGTTATCCGCATATTCCACGATCTAATTTGAACCCTTGGCAAGAACCAGATATCAATTTTTCTCATAGACTAAGCATGATTCACCTGAGGACGAGAGATTTTTCAACGATCGATCAACTTCAGGAATTTTTAGAACAACAACCAAACAAGACTGGAAAAAATTCATATGGTCTTCTTGTTTTTGGAGATTTGGTTGAAGACGCAGTTGCATCTGAAGTTCAACCTAAAGAAGCTATTTCTATTGCTAAAAAACATTTCTCGAAAGTTGGGATTGTTGTAAATCCAACTCCAATCATCAGAAATTCAAAGGCAGAACACGAAAGCTTTGCCTTAAAGCTTAAAGAATCCCCTGATTTTGTTGTGACTCAGTGTGTTTATGATGTTGAGGCAGTCCAAGAATTTTTTAAAATAGCAGGTGTTAACCTCAATAAAATCTGTATGAGCTTTGGATACTGGAACAGCAATTTGCCTCAGCTAAAACTTGGCATATCTAATCCCAACAAGCTAATTCTACCTCCGCAACAACTTATGGACCTTGCGATTAACCAATGCCAAGGAATCTATTTTTGTGGCAATGCTCCTGGTGCAGAAACATTATTACAAAAACAAATAGAGCTTTCTTTAAAGTAGATTTTTTCATATTTAACTAGCTGGTAATAGTATTAGCGAATATAATTCCCAATTTTTTCGGTAGTTGTGTTATATTTGGGAACTTTTAACAAGTTGCTACAGAAATGTCATCTTTGAATCAGGTCATTACACTTGGCTGTCGCTTAAATACATACGAATCAAAAGTCATTCAAGACTTAGCTGCTCAGGCCGGTGTGGCTAATACTGTATTCATTAATACCTGTGCCGTAACAGCAGAGGCTGAACGTCAAGCACGTCAAACGATTCGTAAAATGTACCGAGCAAATCCTGATGTGAAAATTGTTGTGACAGGGTGTAGTGCTCAGATTAATCCTGCTCAATATCAGCAAATGCCTGAAGTTTCTAAGGTTATCGGCAACGAAGAAAAAATGCAGCTGAACACGTACATGAATTTGCACAGTGCAGACAAAGTTGTTGTTAGCGACATTATGGAAGTTAAAGAAACCGCTGCTCATTTGGTATCAGGGTTTGATGGTAAAGCACGCGCCTTTGTGCAAGTGCAAAATGGCTGTGATCATCGTTGCACATTCTGTACTATTCCCTATGGTCGTGGAAATTCCAGGAGTGTTGCTATTGGCGAAATTGTTGCACAAATCCGTAGCCTTTTGGAAAATGGCTATCAAGAAATTGTCTTCACGGGGGTTGATATCACCGCTTATGGTGCTGATCTGCCAGGTCAGCCAACTCTTGGTCAAATGATTCGTCGCGTTCTGGCACTTATTCCTGAATTAAAACGTCTTCGCTTATCTTCCCTTGATCCTGTGGAAATTGATGAAGACCTATGGCGACTAATAGGTGATGAACCAAAACTTATG
>CAYUNR010000059.1:0-7987 GCA_964446295.1 uncultured Candidatus Finniella sp.
TAGTTATTACTAGCGATTTTTCATGTTTTTTTCAAGGCAAATTTATTGGGTCAAATTTTGGATGGTTATATTTATCGTTGAAAAATGATAGATTACAATGAATTAGGCAGATTTTTGTAATTTCGTAACGTATGTGATAATTGCTTGGTGCCCATAGAAATTTAACAACCATGAGGATTGCATGCGTTTCTTGACTTTGTTTTCGCCGATATTCTTATTTCTTCTTTTGTTTGTCGGCAGCGGACTTTTATTTACATGGCAAGGTGTTGAACAGGCTTTTTATCAAATTGCTCCAACGGTTGCAATACTTCCTGCTATCCTACTTGCGTTCTTTTTGCTAAAGGGGCCAATGCAAGAACGCTTACATAGCTTCTTGGATGGGTTAAGGCATCGAGATATTGTCACTATGTGTCTAATATTTTTGCTGGCCGGTGCTTTTAACGTTGTGACGAAATCAATTGGTTGTGTTGACGCGACTGTTAACTTGGTTCTTTCACTTATCCCCACTCATTTCGTATTAATAGGTTTATTTTTAACTGCTGCTTTTATTTCAACAGCCATTGGTACATCTATGGGTACTATTGCGACCATGGGGCCAATAGCGGTGGGTATTGCAAATCATGGAGTTTTACCTATTGATTTAGGCATTGCCACTGTTGTTGGTGGTGCAATGTTTGGTGATAGCTTATCACCAGTAGGGGACACCACTATTGCTGCAGTTCTTTCTCAGGGGGCAGATTTTAGAAAAAAATTAATTTTGAACTCAATCGTTGCCTGTATTGCGGCCGTTATTATGCTTATTATTTTGTGGCTTATTCACACACCGGCGACAGATGCCATTGTGAAAGATTATGATTTGGTTTTAGTGATTCCTTACGTTGTGCTGGTTTTGTTAGCGTTCGCTGGAATGAACGTGTTCCAAGTTTTGATATCAGGTTTGCTTGTGGCTGGATCGATTGGATTTTTTCACCATTCATATAGCTTAATTAGCTTTGCTAAAGATATCGCTAAAGGCTTTGAGAGCATGCAAGATATTTTCTTACTGTCGCTTTTTGTAGGCGGGCTTGCAGGCATGTTAAAAGAGATGGGAACGATGCGGTATGTGGCTGATTTTATTGGTAAAGTTCATCATTTAAGCAAGCGTTCTGCGCAATTAGTCATTGGTGGATTAGTCTCAATTTTTGATGTTCTGATTGCTAACAACTGTGTTGCTATTATTTTTAGCGGTGAAATTGCAAAAACCATTGCGCACCGATACAAAATTCCTAATCATTATACCGCAGCATGGCTTGATATTTTTTCATGCGTATTTCAAGGAATTATTCCTTATGGAGCGCAAATTTTATTGGCAAGCACTTTGTCAGGCGTGTCTCCGTTGATAATTGCAGGGCAAGTATATTATTGCTACATTTTAGGTGTTGTTGTTATTGCTTACATTGCATTTGTTCCTGTTAAGAAAGAAGTCGTTTAAGTAGTTAATTAACTTATTAGTTGTGGTGCGTGAGAATGAATGAAATTAACATAGATAAGCTCATCAAGGCATTCGGAGTTTTTGAACGCTTCAGAACAGGCATGGTAACTGACCGTGATCAGGCTGGTGCAGTTCAGGCTTTTGAATTTTGTTATGAGTTAGCATGGAAAATAATGAAGCGCTTCTTAGAAACTCAAGGACTTGAGTGTGGTTCTCCTAAAGATACTTTCAGGAAAGCTGCTTTGGAAAAAATGATTGCTGATCCAGAATTGTGGTTTGAATTTCAAAAAAAACGTAATTTAACCGTGCATACTTATGAACAGGAAAATTTAGATATTATTGTCAGTATTTTTGATGATTTTTCAAAAGAAATAAATCGCCTTATTCAAAAATTGCAAGAACTTCAGAAATGCAAATAGACGAGTCTCATTTATCTATTATTTTGCAGATTTTAAAAAAATATCCTTATTCATTTTATGCTTTTGGTTCGCGAGTTAAAGGAACTGCAAAGCAATTTTCTGATCTTGATCTCGTATTTTTTGATGATATTCCTTGGAATGTGCGTGCGCACATAGATGAAGATTTTGAAGATTCTGACTTGCCATTTAAAGTTGATGTTATCGATTGGCAAATGTGTGACGCGCAATTTCGTGAAGCAATAAAGCCTGATTTGGTTTGTATTCAAGAAAAACCCAGCGGCATATAGTGCATGCTATTCATAGCTGTTGCTTTTATTGAATTTTTAGCAGGAATGGAAGTTGATATTTTCATTCCAAGTTATCCGGAATTACAACAACAGTTTTGTTTATCTCCCGCAAAAGTACAGCTGTGCTTAAGCCTGAATTTTATCACCTATTGTATTGGGTCATTATATGCTGGCCCATTGGGTGATCGTTATGGTTTGCGTAGGGTGATTTTATCAGGGCTGGTTATTTTTATAATCGGAAGCGTGGCGTGTTGCTTTGCTGCAGATTTTTCATATATTTTATTGGGAAGAATTCTACAAGGGTTTGGCATGGCTGCGCCAGCTTGTCTTGGTTATGTGGTTGTTGCAGAGCGGTATCCCATTGAAAAACAAGCAGCAATGTTTGGCACACTGAATGGGTTTACAAATATTGCTGTTGCCATTGCGCCAGTCATCGGCAGTTATCTAGCGCTTTATGCTGGCTGGCGTGGTAATTTCGCAGCGTTGTTAATATTAGCATTAATAGCGATGGGGTTTTGTCTATTTGTGATCCCCAATGATAGTCACAAAAACAAAGACGTCTCACTGTCGTTAAAGGCTTATAAGCCATTTCTAAAATCAAAACTTTTTAAAAATTACATGGTTATTTTGTGCATGTATAATTTTACATATTGGGTGTTTATTGGCATGGGGTCGATTCTTTATGTAGAGGGATTTGGCGTTTCTTTGGCTAGCTTCGGTTATTACCAAGGAGCTGTTGCAGGTTCTTTTGCGCTGATGAGTCTTTTAAGTCCTAAATTACTAAGTAAATTTGGCCATCAAAAATGTTTTAAAATATCAATTATTTTGATAACTATTTTTGCGTCTTTAATTGGTTTAGTAGCCTTGCTTGATATTCGAAATCCCTTTCTTATTACCGTACTTATGTGTTTGCTTACTACGTGTACAGTGTTTCCTGTAAACATATTGTATCCAGTTTTACTTGATATTATTCCCAATGCAAAATCGCGTGCAGCCTCTGTAAATAATGTGATCAGGTTAGTTGGATCAGCTATTTGCATTGAATCAGCTAGTTATGTGTACAATGGCGCTTTTTTGCAAATTGGTTTGTTGATTTTTGGGCTTTCAATTGTCGGGCTAATTTTTGCAAGATCAGTTAGTTATTGGAGAAAAGAAAATTCAGAACATGTGTTTGATAGAGACTGTTTCGTTAAAGAAAATAACTTAACCATATTTTTGTAGAGATTAGGCTAAGCAAGAAATACAATGAAAACATTGAACCCTAGCTGAAGCTGATACATTTATGTTGTTTGTCGCTGTCGCTGTCATTTTTTTCTTAGCGGGAATGGAAGTTGATATTTTCATTCCAAGCTACCCAGAATTGCAACAACAATTTGGTTTATCCCCTGCAAAAGTACAATTGTGCTTAAGTTTGAATTTTGTCACGTATTGCATTGCTTCATTGTATGCCGGTGCATTGGGTGATAAGTATGGTCTGCGTAAAGTTATTTTGTATGGTTTGGCTGTGTTCGTGTTGGGAAGCGTTGCTTGTTGTTTTGCTGCAGATTTTTCATACATTTTAGCCGGAAGAATATTGCAGGGTCTTGGTATGGCAGCTCCAGCCTCCCTTGGTTATGTGATTATAGCAGAACGATATTCGCCAGAAAAACAAGCGTCAATGCTTGGCACATTAAATGGTTGTATAACAGTCGCTATGGCATTTGCGCCCGTAATTGGTAGCTACGTTGCACTTTACGCAGGTTGGCGAGGAAATTTTGCAGTACTGCTGTTATTAGCCTTGGTTGCTCTTGGTTTTTGCTTATTTCTTTTGCCTGAGGATGATAGAAAAAGGGAAAATGTTTCTTTGTCATTATCAAGCTATCTGATACTTTTTCAGTCGAAGACTTTTTGTAAATATTTAGTAATTGTTTGTGCGTATATCTGTTCATATTGGACATTTATTGGTATGGGCTCAATTCTTTATATTGAGGGGTTTGGCGTGACGCTTGCGAATTTTGGGTTTTATCAGGGGGCAATCGCAGGTTCGTTTGCAGTGATTAGCTTTTTGAGCCCTAAATTACTGAGTAAATTTGGGTATCAAAAATGTTTTAAAATATCAATTATTTTGATCACAGTTGTTGCTGTATTAATAGGTTTGGCCGCTTTGTTGGGCGTTAATAACCCAGTGTTAATTACTGTCTTAATGTGTATGTTTGCTTTGCCCATGGTATTGCCTGTTAATATTTTGTATCCTCTTGTGTTAGAAGTGGTTCCGGAGACAAAGTCACGGGCAGCTGCTGTGGTAAACGTTGCTAGGTTAGTTATATCGGCAATTTGCATTGAAGTAGTAAGCTATATGTATAACGGTAATTTTTTACACTTAGGTTTATTGATTTTAGGGCTTTCTATCGTGGGGGTGATTTTTGCAAGAAGTGTGAAACTTTCCGGGAAAACATTGAATTAAATAACCAAAATTCATCTGAATATCGATAACAAAGGTATCTGGTCAAAGCTCATGAAAAGTTTTATGATCGATCATTGATACAAATTATTTGAATTTTATGAAAATGAAGAAAGTTTTTTTAGTAGTCTTGTCAACCTTGCCATTGTTTTTAACAAGCTGTGCGCCAAAATTAGGTGGTAGTGATTATTCCATGGCAGATGTAGGTGCGAACAGCACAAGTCTTCGTGGGTCCATTATTTCTATTCGCGTAGTTAATCTTGTCGCAACAGATGCTAACAAGCCAGGACTAGGTGCTGCTGCGGGTGCAATTGCAGGTGGTACCACTGGTTATGTTGTAAGTAATGGCGGGCCATTTACGTCAGTTGCTGGTGGCTTATTAGGTGCTGCTGCAGGGCATTTTGCAGAACAAGCGCTAACTAATCAGGAAGGCTTTGAATACACAGTCCAGCTTGATAGCGGTGAAGTGAAGACAATTGCTCAAGGTGCAGAACCAAGAATGGCAGTTGGGCAACGTGTTATAGTTGTGTTGAATAACAAAGGTGTTGGTGGGCAGCAAGCTCGTTCACGTGTTATTCCTGATAACTCAGCGCACTAGTTAGAGGGATTTATGGACGCGCAATCTGCAACAGTAGCAACCGCTGCTGCTATGCCAAGTATTCCATCTGCAAGCGATGTCGTAATGCAAACAATGGTGCAAGCTGGTCCTCAGGTGGCAAAACACTTGTCAATGTGGGACTTGTTCTGGGGGGCAGACATCATTATTAAATTAGTGATGGCTGGCCTTATAGTTGCTTCAGTTTGGTCTTGGACAATTATTTTTCATAAGGTTATTAGAATGCACCGTTTGAGCGGCTTGGCTGATCAATTTGAAGAAGCCTTTTGGTCAGGTGGGCCTTTAGATGAGTTGTTTAATCGATTGCAAAATCGTTATACAGATCCAATGTCGGCAGTTTTTTGCGCGGCAATGCGTGAATGGCGTCGTTCAATTTCAAAAGGTTACACAAAAGCTGCAGGCATGCGTGGAACTTTAGAGCAGCGTATTGAGCGTGTTATGCACGTTACGATTGGTCGTGAGATGGATCAATTAGAAAGGCATATGGGCTTTTTGGCCTCTCTTGGTGCAAACGCAGTAATTATTGGTTTGTTTGGTACAGTTTTAGGTATTATGAATGCCTTTGAAAACATTGCGACCATGCAAAACACTAACCTTGCTGTGGTAGCGCCTGGTATTTCTGAAGCTCTATTTGCTACAGCTATTGGCTTGATCGCAGCTATTCCAGCAGCAATTGCATACAATAAATTGTCTAGCGATTTAAACAGATATGCTAATCGTCTAGATGCGTTTGTAAGTGAATTTGGTTCGATTATTTCTCGTCAATTGGAAGAAAGCTAATGGCAGTTCAATTAAGTCCTTTAAATAAGCGTTCTGGACGCAGACGAAGTACAGGATTCAACTCAACAATAAACATTACACCGCTGGTAGATGTGATGTTGGTTTTGTTGATTATTTTCATGGTGACGGCACCTATGTTAACAGTGGGTGTGCCAGTTGATTTGCCAAAAACTCAAGCTGCGCAGATGAATGATAGTGTCGAACCATTAGTGGTAAGTGTTAACGCAAAAGGCGAGACATATATTCAAGAAGCACTAGTGCCTATGTCAGCTATGATTGATAGATTGAAAGCTATAACTAATAACAATCCAGAGGCGAAAATTTACGTGAGGGGTGATCAAAAAATTGCCTACGGTAAAGTTATGGAAGTTATGGGAGCAATTGCAGCAGCTGGCTTTCAAAAAGTTTCGCTGATTGCAGAGCTGCCATCAACAGCGCGGTAATTCATGCGTAAAGCAGCCCTGTATTCTCTACTTTTTCACCTTTTTATTTTAGTTGTTATCTATTCGGATATGCGTTTTGCATTTTTTCAAAAAATGGAACCGTCACGAACGATGCTTATTGATTTTGTTGCTATTGGTGACAAATCAGCAGCGCCAAAACGTGCTGTCGCTCCAGCGCCAGATGAAGTAGCAAAAGAAGAGGGGCCCAAGGAAGAAATAAAAAAGCAAGTTACGCCAGAGCCTGAAAAACCTAAAGAACCCGAAAAGCCAAAAAAAGAAGAAAAGCCAAAAGAGACAGAGAAACCAAAGGATAAGGAAAAACCAAAAGAAGAAACGGTTCCTTTGAAGAAGGATAAAGACAAACCTAAAAAAGAAGAAAAGAAAAAAGAAGAAGTTAAAAAACCAGATAAAAAAACGCCTAAAAAAGCTGAGGTTGATTTAACTAAGCCAAAGCCTAAAGGCACAAAAGAAGATGCTAAAGATAAAAAAGCCAAAGCTCGTAAAAAAAGCATGGATGATATTTTAAGTGGTGTAGTTAAAGATGATGCTGATGCAATCGATGATTTAATGAGCGATGATGGTGCCGATGTTGATGAGCTTGCACCAGTGGTGACGGCATCAGAAATAGATGCGGTTCGTGCAAAAATTCGTCCATGTTGGTCTGTTCCTGCTGGCGCTAAGGGTGCCAAAGATTTGATTGTTGACATTGATATGGAATTAAGTGCTGATGGTACTGTTATAAAGGCCAATATTGTTGACAAGCGTCGTATGGCTAGTGACCCGTATTATAACATTGCGGCAGAAAGTGCTCAGCGTGCTGTGCTTGATCCAAAGTGTAACCCGCTACCATTACCTAAGGGTAAGCATGATCAGTGGAAAAATTTGACCATGAGCTTTAATCCCAAGGACATGTTTTAGAAAATGACTAAGCGCATCTTCATTATTGCGGGAGAGGCTTCTGGTGATTTTTTGGGTGGACAGCTGTTGCAGTCACTTAAGCAACAAAACACGAATATTGAAATAGCTGGTATTGGCGGACAGCACATGCAAGCTCAAGGATTAAAGGGTTTATTCCCAATGGCTGATTTGTCACTTTATGGCCTGTTTGAACTTCTGCCTCATTTATTTAATATTTTTAAACGTATTAAACAAACTAAGGAAGCTATCAGGGTTTTCAGACCAGATGTTTTAGTTACCATTGATTCACCAGGTTTTTGTTTCAGAATTGCTAAATATGCAAAGCAGTTAAATATTCCAGTGGTGCATTATGTGGCGCCATCTGTTTGGGCCTGGAAGCCAGGACGTGCTGAAAAGCTTGCGAAAAAAGTGGCAGTAGATCATTTGTTGTGTTTGCTTCCTTTTGAACCGCCTTATTTTACCTGTCATGGCTTGCCATCAACTTTCGTGGGGCATCCTGTTACTGAAGTAATTTTGCCAGATGATACACATTTTCGTGAATCTTTGAAGATAAGCCGAGAAGCAACATTAATTTGTGTATTGCCAGGCAGTCGCAAAAGTGAAATTCAAAAAC
>CAYUNR010000060.1:0-334 GCA_964446295.1 uncultured Candidatus Finniella sp.
GGGGTCTTGAAGATTCAATATTAAATAGCATTCATTCTGCAGAACAGCTAGCAGAACAAACCATACGAAGCGTTTACGTAAATTTGCCAGCTGAAGCACTACAATCGCACTGCATCACCACAAAAATTTCTCTTTATGGGCAACCTGTAAAAGACTCACACCTGCAAAAAGCTTTAGATGTAAGTCGTGATCAGAATATTGGAACAACACGTCGAATCATTCATATTTTTCCTATTACATATGACCTTGATGACAGCACTAATATTCAAGATCCACGCGACATGATGGGCGATACATTAACAACAACCCTTCATGTTATAACCGCACCTGTGCA
>CAYUNR010000060.1:344-7910 GCA_964446295.1 uncultured Candidatus Finniella sp.
CCTGTGCACCTTATTGCAAATTTAAGCGCCTGTATTGGTCGCTGCCATTTAGACGTAAACGCGTTTGTGGCAGGTCCGTACGCATCTGCTCTTTCTTGTCTTGTTGACGATGAAAAAGAAATGGGCGTAACTATGCTTGATATTGGCAGTCATAGTATTTCTATAATCAGTTTTTACAACGGAAGTCCCGTTTATTTAGGGTGTATTCCTGTTGGTGGACATCATATTACCCACGACATAGCTCAAGGGCTGAACACAAACCTTAGTCAGGCTGAGCGCCTTAAAACGCTTTATGGTACATTGCTAGGTACACTTGATGATCGAGAAACAATTCTTGTAACTCAACTTGGTGAAGACAATACAACCTTTGCAAACCCTGTTTCAAAAAGCTTTTTAATGCATATCATCAAAGCACGAGCCGAAGAAATTATCGAAGCTATTGAAAGAGCACTATCATCTCACCAAATTGACCCTATAGCATTACAACGATTTGTAATTACTGGTGGTTCTAGCCAATTACAAGGTCTTAGAGAAGCAATGCAGTCTCATTTTAATCGAGTAGTACGTGTAGCAACGCCTCAAGGGTTACAAGGAATCGGAGACGTTATTCATACACCAACATTTTCTCTTTGCGCGGGACTTTTGCAATATGCAATGCGTGACCACCAAGGAACACAGCTTAGCCGTGCGTTAGAAAAACCAAAAGGCATTATAGGTCGCACATGGGGCTGGATTCGTAATCACGTATAATCTATGAACAAAAAACCAAATATAAATTCAGAAAAGCAAAAACGGCTAGAGAAAGCTTTGCGAGAGAATTTGAGAAAACGTAAAGTCCAACAACGCGAACGAGAAGATACACAGAAAAAAGACAACTCAGCAGATAACTTACAATCAGAAGTAGATAAATAAATTCAAAATATAACCACCCCAAAATCCGATTGCCCAGGCAACGACAAAAGGTAGTTTTTGCTGTTGAGATAATTTAAACAATACAACCAAAGCAATGGCAGTTAGCAAGCAATAGATGGGCAATAATGTGGTTGCAATACTTCCAGCCCCTAAGCTGAACAGCGCTATATCAACAAGCTGGATACTATTTTTTCGAAAACACCTATACATCCACAACAGGCTAAAAACAAAAACAGCCTGGTAAAAATAGCGAGTATATATAGCAAAAACAAGAGCTGTAACAAGAGCCATTACAAGATTCACTTGTCTTGATTTCCAGTCCTGCCAAGCCAAGACAAAAGTCAAAGGAACTAATGAGAAGAAAAAATAGTATTCCAAAGCGGTTATAAGGATTCCTTTTTTTTGCGAATTTTTATTAGCATTACATCTAGCCTAGCTTTCAGTTGTGCCTTTATTGTTCTTTTTGTTTCATCTGAAAAAGTTGCCCAATTCTTTAGTTCTTTCGCAGTGCGTCCACAACCAATACAGACATTCTCAGTATTAAGTGTGCAAATCCTTACGCAGGGAGATGATTCCATGGTAGAACTCCTTTTTCATGAAGAATATTTAATATTTTCCGGTGAATTTCTTGTGGATGCGCATTAGCTTGCAACACTGTACATCGGTTTGAATTCTTTTTAGCAATTTCTAAAAACCCTGCACGGATTCGTTTATGAAAAGCAATATCCATAGCTTCAAAACGCCCTTCTACTACTGTATTCCCTTCCATACGTGCCGTTGCCCGTTTAAGCCCTTCATCAACATCAAGATCAAACACAAAAGTACAATCAGGCTGAACATCACCAACGATGTATTTGTATAAAAGCTGTAAAAATTCTTGATCTACTCCCCTGCCATACCCTTGGTATGCAACTGTTGAATCTGCGAATCGATCACAAAGTACCCAGCTACCTTGATCCAGTGCGCATTTAATTGTGTTTTGCCAATGGTCCGCTCGTGCAGCATACATTAATAAAACCTCACTCATTGTTGACCAACGATCAACAGAACCAGTAACTAACAAATTTCGAATAATCTCAGCTCCTGGACTTCCTCCAGGCTCACGGGTTAGCACAACTTTAACATCATGCTTCTTTAGAATGTCAGCCAGTATTAAAGCTTGCGTGCTTTTTCCTGTGCCTTCTCCACCCTCAAAAGTAATAAACATAGTCTCTCCATTTTGATAATGGTATAGCTTTTGCCAATAATTTTCTAGAAGCTAAACCCAACCGATAAAAGCTAAATAAAATTTTTCATTAACCATCTCTTAGTAATTTACATGGCACAGTTGAGATATACACAATAGCCCATGAGGATTTCATGCTGCAATTTATCACAATTTTAGGAATTTCAACTATTTTATCAGTTGCTGCATATAAAATTCAGCACGGAGAAATACAGGAACATAAAAATTTGTTGCTTGCATCAGACATTACAACATCTGAAGTCACAAAAATAAGTTATCTACTCACTGACTGAAGTAACTGGTGGCGTAACCTTAACTAAAGTAATTTGGTTTCGTTGACGCCTCAAAATTTCAAAACGAAATCCTCGCCAGTTAAAAATTTGACCAACAGTTGGTAACACACGAAACTGAGTAATCAAAAGGCCCGCAAGCGTTGCAGCAGCATCATCTGGCAATTCCCAGTCAAACTGTCGATTCAAATCACGCATTGTAACGTTTCCGTAGATAACAAAACTTCCATCAGGCTGAGGACGCACACCACGTACATTAACGTCATGCTCGTCAGCAATATCTCCTACAATTTCTTCTAAAAGGTCCTCAAGAGTAACAATCCCCATAAGAGCCCCGTACTCATCAACAACCAAAGAAAAATGTTCTCGTCTCTTGCGAAACGCATGAAGCTGCTCTAATAAATCTGTACTTTCAGGCGTAAACCAGGGTTTATGAGCAATATCCACGATATCTAAATCATCAAGTGAACCAGAATGAGCGCGTACAGCACGAAGTAATGTTTTTGTATTAATAATGCCGACAATATTATCTGAATTTCCTTGCCATAGTGGCAAACGCGTGAAAGGACATGCCAATACCTGATCCACAATTTCTGTAGGTGAATCATCTGCATTAATCATTGTAACGTTTTGACGATGCACCATAATTTCAGAAACTTGCACGGTACCCAAATCCAGAATACTTTTTAGCATGGCTTTTTCATGCGGGGTATCTTGTCCTGGACCATCGTGCATATCAATCGCACCACGGAGCTCTTCCACACTTGCATTATGGTCTTCTGGCTTTACTCTGAAACCAAAAGCTTTTAGCAACATAGTCACAAAAAATGACAAAGCCTTATTGATGGGTAAAAATAAATTATAAAAAAAACGAATTCCAGGCGCTGCGAACATCAAAAAACGAATTGTATCTTGTATAGCTAATGTTTTTGGAAGCATTTCTGCAAATACCAAAACAATAGTACCAGCAAAAATTGAAGCCGCCACAGCAATGATAGTTGAATTTTCACCAAAAAAATCAAATGTTAAGCTCGCGCCAACAGATGCAATAGCTGCATTTAACAGAGTGTTGTATGCTAAAATAGCACTAACAACCATGCTAATATGTTGCTGCAAATCTCGAATAATTTTTGCTGATTTATTACCAGCTTTAGCAAGCTGATGCAACTTTGGCCTTGAAGCAAAAGTAATTGCTGTTTCTGATGCAGAAAAAAAAGAAGAAGTAAGTAGCAGCACAACAAAAACAATAAAAAGTGTAATCATTTTAACGACCTATCACGGTTTCAAGATTTTCATCATTAGCGTCTATATAACGAATTTTTATGTGCTCTGGCACTTTTTGTTCCTCTGATTTCTTAAGCAGTGCATCAGGTCTACCGACACGCTTAGCTGGCCGATCACCGCATAAAGTGCCCCACAACGCATCACTTCGTTGCTGCTGACAATAAATTTCAAGAGGCTCTGGCTGATTGCTATTCATTATAGCTAAAAGTTTCTGAAGAACTGCCATGTAGTGAGCAATCTGCTTTACAATGTCATCCTTTTTAGCATCTTGCTGATCGTTTACAATTTGCTGGTCCAAAACTATTAGCAATTTTTTTGTATCATCGACGTATTCATCGAACAAAGTGGCCAATGAAAAAATCACCTTTGCAGATTTTTTCTTTTGCACAAGTTTATTCAAATGCTCGATATTTTCATGAATGTATTGCTTAGGTTTTGACACAGCACTTGCATATACAGCAGCTATCATAACAACAACGCAGGATACCTTTTTAAAAAGCACGGTCCTACTCCTAAATTAAAAGGTTGTAGTTATACAGATTTCAAAACGTAATAGTTCGGATACTTCGCCCGAATAAAATCGCTCATAGCCTGAATAACACGATCAACCGTAGCATTTGTAGGCTCATCCAGTGTTTGCACATGAATATCAGCCTCTTCAAATACAGGGTAGCGTTCCGCAATTAATTTGTCTAAAACTTCTCGGTGATTTGAATCAGTAAACATAGGGCGGTCTGTACGCCTTGAAACCCTGGCAACCAATGTTTCAACGTCCGCTTTCAACCAAACAGAAATAGCTTTTTCTTTAACAATTTTTCTTGTTTGTTCGTAAGCAAATGAACCACCACCCGTCGCTAATACGTGGGTTGGTTGATCAAGCAAACGCTTAATAACTCGCTGCTCTCCATCAAGAAATGACTGCTCGCCAAAAATTTCATAAATTTCTTTGATTGGGTAACCAGCTGCTTGTTCAACTTCAATGTCTGAATCAAAAAAAGAAAGTTCAAGTCTGTTCGCAAGACGCTTTCCTATGCTTGTTTTTCCACTACCCATTAACCCAACCAAAACAATCGTTTTTGGGGGCATGAAGCTCACAGTTATTTGTGAGCGATTAGCTTGGCTGAAATCGTCTCTCATGAACCTAATATAACCATCATCTCTATGTTAAATATATTACCAGAAACCAGTAAGGCTTCAGCGCAGTATATCCAAAATACACCTAAGATACAAGTATTTCTCGCTTACCTTGGTGATTTGCCGCACTTACAATCCCTTGTTTTTCCATCTGCTCAACGATACGTGCTGCTTTGTTATAGCCTATTTGAAAATGACGCTGAATAAAACTTGTTGAAATTTTATTTTCCCGCTTAATCAATTCTACTGCTTGGGAAAACATAGAATCACCCGCATCCGCTACCTCACCAGACATAGAAAACATATCTTCTGTGTCTGTAGTAACATCATCAACATAAGTTGGCTCACCCTGTTCTTTCAAAAAGGCAACCACCGATTCAACCTCAGTGTCTTTCATGAATGGTCCATGAACACGCATTACTCGCCCTGCTCCACTCATGTACAGCATATCACCTTGCCCTAAAAGCTGCTCTGCTCCTTGTTCTCCCAAAATAGTTCGGCTATCGATTTTTGATGTTACTTGAAAACTAATTCTAGTCGGGAAGTTAGCTTTTATAGTACCGGTAATCACATCAACTGATGGACGTTGTGTAGCCATAATCAAATGAAGCCCAGCTGCACGTGCCATTTGAGCTAAACGTTGCACAGCAGCTTCAACCTCTTTACCAGCAACAATCATTAAATCTGCCATTTCATCAATAACCACTATAATGTAAGGAAGCGGTTTAAGATCTAGCACTTGATTTTCAAAAATTGCTTGGCCTGTATCGGGATCAAAACCGGTTTGAACCCGCCTTGCAATAATTTCCCCTTTTGCTTTTGCTTCTTTCAGCCGCGTATTGTAACCCTCAATGTTACGCACCCCAAGCCGTGCCATGTTACGATAACGCGTTTCCATTTCTTTAACTGCCCATTTTAAAGCAACAATTGCCTTTTTAGGCTCTGTAACAACAGGAGTTAACAAATGGGGAATGTCATTATAAACAGAGAGTTCTAACATTTTAGGGTCAATCATAATGAAGCGACATTCATCAGGTGACAACCTAAACAAAATAGACAAAATCATAGCGTTAACGGAAACAGATTTACCTGAACCTGTTGTTCCAGCCACTAAAAGATGAGGCATTTTAGCCAAGTCAGCAATAATAGGTACGCCAACAATATCTTGCCCTAATACTAATGGTAAAATTGCAGTTGTGTTTTTAAATTCATTTTGAAGCAGCAAATCGCGCATATAGACGGTCTGTCGCTTATGATTAGGCAATTCTATACCAATAACATTTTGCCCAGGAACAGTAGCAATACGAGCAGAGATAGCACTCATTGACCTTGCTATATCATCAGCCAAACCAATAACACGGGCAGTTTTTATGCCTGCCGCAGGTTTTAGTTCATACATCGTAACAACGGGCCCTGAACGAATACTTGTTATTTCTCCATTAATGCCAAATTCCTGCAAGACCTCCATAAGTAATTTAGCTTGCTGTTGCAGTTCCTGAGAATCAACAACCAACTTTTTTTGCTGTGTATCGTCAAGCAATTCAACAGGCGGATAAACATAACCATCTTCTCGATTTGATGCTATTTTATGGAATTTTTTCGTAAGCTCTCTTGGTTTTTCTATAGTTATATCACTTTCTTTTTGTGCAATATTGTCAATATTTCCATCCGCATCTTGTGAAAATTCATCACCAGAGCTATTAAAAAAACTAATATCCAATTCTGGCTCAAACTCAGCTTCTTTGTTTTTTTTCAAAGACATGGAATGCTGGAATGTATACTCATTTGGCGCATCAAAAATTCCCTTAATTCCTTTTCCAATGCCTTTCAGGCACTCACGCACGCTTTTGACATGGTCTTCTGTAATACCCAATCCAAATATAGTGCAAAAAAAACCAGATAACCCAACTACAAACACTAGCTCTTCAAGCCATTCCTTTAGTTGGTACATATCAAGAAATTTTTCTAGGCTCTTAAGCATAATCAATCCAAAAGCCCCCCCCAAAGGCCTTCCGCTTTTCATCAGAAAACCCTGATAATAAGTAGCGGCAATAAGCAACTGCAAAATCCCAAAAATAAGTAGAACGAATGAGTTTGAAAGAGGACGCTTAAAATAACTCATAACAGCGCGAAGCGCAGCTAAAGCAAGAACAAATGGAATTGCATAAGAAAAAACTCCAAAAAACTGACAACATATATCTGCAAAAAATGCTCCGCCCCAGCCCAACCAGTTTTTAGTTAACTGCGGCGTCGAAGCATTAACTGAGTTGTCAAAAATTGAATAACTTTTTATTGCTAAGAATGACAATAATGAGGTAACTGTCATCACAACAGTATACAAATCCTTCAGGCTTAAAAATAATCCTTGGACAAAACTTTTAGGAAATATACGCATAACAAATAAAATTCAAATAATCGCTACCATAGCATAAGGAAATCTAAGTTTAAAATTGCAATTGAAATATTTTTTAAAAGCACAACTAAATTTCAAAAGCTAACTAACTTCCTTTTTGTGATTCATCTGTTTTTTTCACTATATCATCTAACAAACTTTTCTTTTTTTTCTTAGATTTTCCAGATTTAGATGAATCAGTTGAAGTATCGCCTGCAGCATTATCACTGGCTGGATTTCCATTACCTGAGGCAGCTGAACTTGAATCTCCCCCGGCTGCACCACCGGAATCTCCTCCACCTGAGGCAGCCCCTGAACTTGAATCTCCT
>CAYUNR010000061.1:0-6902 GCA_964446295.1 uncultured Candidatus Finniella sp.
ATATACACATATTACATCAATTACGCCACAAAATTCTGGGTGGGGTATTGATTTATGCAAAACGCATTTAGCGCAGGCACTTGCCCAAATGGCCAAAACGTCTTTCGGGTTTGAAGAGCCACAGCACAGCCCAGGTTTTTGCTTGTGGCAAGCAACGGTTGTTTGGCAGCGATTAATTAAAAAAGTTATTGAACCCTACGGCGTTGCTCACGCGCAATTTGTGCTTATGGCAATTCTTTTGTGGATTGAAGAACATCATAAACAGTCAACTCAAGCGGTGCTTGTGAAAATGTCAAAGCTTGATAAAATGACTGTTTCTAAAGCGCTGAATACGCTTGGTGACAAAGAATTCATTACAAGAATTGAAAGCCCTAAGGATTCTCGTACCAAAGTCACGCATCTAACAAATAAGGGCAGGGCGCTGATTCAGCAACTGGTACCAATTGTTGAAGCAGTCGATGCGCAATTTTTTGGAAACTTGGAAAAAGCTGGCCAAAAACAACTTACTCAAGCGTTAGCATTACTGGTGGAATAATGAACACGATCTTTTTTAAAGTTATTGCTTACGGAACATCAGATTACGAAGCATCTGTTGCGCTGCGCCAAGAAGTATTACGTACCCCACTGGGGTTAGTATTTTCCCCAGAAGAACTTGAAAAAGAAGCACATCACATACACCTAGTTGGTTTCAGTGATGATAAGCTAATCGCCACGGCTAGTTTAGTGCCAGAAAAGACTGCTTGTAAAATGCGACAAGTAGCTGTGCACCCATGCATGCAAGGGCAAGGCATAGGTTCAAAACTAGTTGATTTTTGCGAAAGTTATGCAATCGAAAAAGGATACCTATCTATTCATTGCCATGCGCGTGAGTACGCCGTGCCCTTTTATACAAAAAAAGGATATGTACCCGAAGGTGAGTATTTTATGGAAGTAAACATTCCTCACTTACACATGAGAAAAGTGTTAAGTACGCTTTAAAAAATGTTGCCGTTCGGCTTCAGGGAATTTTTCAATTGCATAGCGTAACATTGTGCGGGGCATGGTTGCAGCGTGTTGGTTTAAAAACGTCTTGAGTGGTTCAACATCTTTTTTACCCATTTCCCGTAGCATCCACCCAACTGCTTTATGAATTAAATCGTGAGAATCCGAAAGCAATATCTTTGCCAATTTTAGCGTCCATTCGAATTCATTCATTTTTATAAAATACCACGTTGCAACAATTGCTACTCTGCGTTCCCACATAACCCGTGAATTTGCTAGGGTAAGTAAAATATTCTTGTCCGCTTTATGCAAATGTTTGCCCACAATTAGGTGCGCCGAGGCATCAACCAAATTCCAATTGTTCACCTGTTGAATATTATCTATGTAAAATTGATAGACGGCATCTGGTTCAGCTTCGTACCTGTTGGTTAAAACTATTAATGCAAATAAGCGTTCTTCATTAATTTTTGAATGCAGCAATACGCGTAAGCTATCTAAGTCAATATGTTGAAAGTCTTTAGCTAGCTTTCTAAGGGTTGGCACAGATACGCCAATAAACTGATCATGTTCTGCATAGTCACCAGGGCCAGTTTTGAAAAATGTACCTTGTGGAGCTGGTGTGCCTTCAGCTATCTGTTTTAATTTTAATGATACACTAGCGTGACTCATGCAATTTGCCATCTTTAAGCTCAACAAAGCGGTCCATGGACTGAGCTAGCGTGTGGTTATGAGTCGCAATAATCGCTGCAATTCCTTGGTCTTTCACCAATTTCACAAGCATGCTGAATACTTCAGATGCAGTTGATGGATCCAAATTTCCCGTCGGTTCATCGGCAAGTAGTATTTTGGGGTTGTTTGCCAGGGCACGCGCAATGGCCACTCGTTGCTGCTCACCACCTGATAGTTGCTTTGGGCGATGTTCCAACCTGTGGCCTAAGCCTAGTGTCTGCAGCAGCTCACAAGCTCGGTTTTTAGCCGCTTGTTTGCTAACGCCAGCAATAAATTGTGGTAATATCACATTTTCCATAGCACTAAATTCGGGTAACAAATGGTGAAACTGATAGACAAATCCATAGGTATGACGCCTCAATAGGGTGCGACTTTCATCGTTCAGGGTACGCGTAGTTTGTCCTTGAACTTGTATGTCCCCGCTTTGTGGCTGTTCTAAAAGACCCACCAACTGCAAAAGGGTGGTCTTTCCTGCGCCACTATTACCAACCAACGCAATAACTTCTCCGCCATTAACATTCAATGAACAGCCATTTAAAATGTTTAAAGTATTGTCACCTTGCGTGTATGAGTGTGAAATATTCAAAATCGAGAGCATGCATTAAAGAAAGTTAAGGGTGCTACATTGACTCTTTGCACAAATTCTTGTAATTATCAACCGTGCAAAAATATGGGGCATGAAAATGTTAAGGTTTCGAATGAAGATGTTGTCTAATTCTTTATCCTGATTTTTCTGCAGAGTCTTCCCAAGTAACTCAGTTGGGATGGGAATTTCCACTACTAAACACTCTTCTTCAAAATGCTTTGTGTCACACAGGGCCTGCACGCCTCTTATTAGGAAATGGAACAGCTAGCAGCTTTTCAGTTCAGCGAATAGCTGCTGGGGCAGAGGAACTTTAACTAATACTCTGGCTCTCTTTCGCCAACGTTTGGCAAAGATCCTTCACTTTTTTTGCATCCATGGCTGCCAAAATTAGGGCGGCCTTTTTCTTGCCCATTCGTTTTACAATCTCTTTTAAAATGGGCATGTCCATTAAATTTAAAATATTGGCAGCTAGCTTAGGTTTCATAACACTGTACACTTTCACCAAGTCTTCAAGCTGTTTTTCATCTTTTTCTTTAAGTTTATCTAGCATTTTTAATAGGTCTTGTTTTAACAAATCAAAATGCTTTAGTTTTTCATTCATGGAAGATTCAGCTGCTTTTAATAACAAGGCTTGCTGCTTTAAAGCTTCTTCTCTTGCATTAATTTCCCTCGATCTTTTAGCAAGTTCTTGAAAAAGAACTATTTCTTCAGGGGCGCTTTCATTTAAAGGATCAAATGTTATTTTCGCTTCTTTTGGGGGCTTGGTTGTTTCTTGTTTAGAAGCTTCCACCGTAGGTTTTTCACCATTTGGGGCAGCTGAAAGCACAGCGGCAAGAACAGCTGTCTTTGTCATTCTCGCAAAAGCGGGAATCCACATGTTAATAAACTCCATTCTCATCTATTGCTGACCCTGACTTAGTTCTTGCACAGGAGTATATGTCACTCCTGCGTCTTTTGGATACCGCGAAATGACACGTTGTACGAATAAGTCCCTAGGGTCAGTAGCTTTGCTTATTTGTGTTTCAGGGTTAAGTTCTGCCTGTTTTTCAGTTTGGCGCATGCTTACAAGAAGCGTTTGACGAAGGTTTTTTTCAATTTCACCAGCTTTGACAATAAGGTCATCAAGGCGGTAACTAATCCTATCGGCGTGTTCAATTAATAAAACAACATCTTCGCTTATTGCTTGTGCGTTTGGAATATAGGTTTCTATTCCTTTTTGACTTGTTTCTGTTGCTTGCTTTAAATAGCCAATCGCTTGGTTTGCGCCATTTAAAACCTGCGTCAATCGCTCAATAGAAGGGGCCAAAACAGTAGTGAAACCTTTTAAAGACTGCAACCTATCGCTAAGTCGGTAACAAAATCCAACCGCAATCATCAACAAGAAAATAATACCAACATCTAACCACATCATTATATCTCTCCATTCTTACCAAATAAAATATCATCTACTTTAACGGCTACATGCCCATTCTTTTGTCCGAGCTTCCCCAATAGAAGCTGATGGTTTTGACTACGCAAATGAATTGGGCTTTGCATATCAGAAGAAAGTACAATCTGTGAGCCTTTTTTCCAGCTCAACACGTCTTTTAGGCTAAACACTTCTGTGGGTAACGCTGCTTCAAGACTTACTTCAGCTTCACGTATTCGATCTGCCAAATGATCTTCCCAAATTTGATCACAACCAAATTTTTCACCCATAAAATTTTGAATCAGTAAATCACGTATGGGTTCAACGCTAGAGTAGGGGATTACAATGTCAAAGTGCCCACTTCGGTCTTCCATTTCCAATTTGAAGACAAATTTCATTGTGACATTTTTTTCGTGTACTACCGCTGCAAAACGAGGGTTAGTCTCTAATCTTTCATATTGAAAATCAACAGCGCATATTGGCGAAAAGGCTTCGGTTAAGTCAGTTAATATGACTGCAATAAGTCTTTCTATTAAATTTCTTTCAAGGGTTGTATAAGGGCGTCCTTCTGCCCGACTGGTTGTCTGTGTGCTTTTTCTGCCTCCTAGAAGCACATCAACTATTGAATAGACAAGCTGACTATTAATAGTGATTAATGCAGGCGTGTCCCATTGCTTAGCTTTAAATACACCAATCAAACTAGGAAGGGGAATAGCATTAAGGTAATCTGAAAAACGAACGGATGTAACACGTGCACAGCTTACATCAACATTATCAGATGTGAAATTACGTAGTGATGTTGTTAGAAGCCTAACCAAACGGTCAAACACCACGTCTAAAATTGGCAAACGTTCTGAATGGATTTTCCCACCCTCAAGAATTGCTGCTATTTTTTTGTGTTGATTTTCTTTTTCTGTAAGCTTGGCTACGTCTTCATGATTTAAAACATCAGAGAGTGTGTTTTGCGTGCTTAAAGGAGTTCTTCCTGTATATTCCATGTGTGCCTACTGAATAATAAAATCTTTAAGGATTACCCGATGAATTTTAATCGGTCGCACAATATTGCTAATGCGTAAAAGTATTGCTTCTCGCATACGTTCAAGGCCAGGCCCTTCAAGGTCGCTTATTGATTGGTCGCGCAAATAAGACAATAGCTGATCAAGAATAATGGGCATGAAGTTCCTTATTCTTTCTTCGTCATCTTTCTTATAAATTTGCAAATTAAAGGTTGCTCGCAGAATGTTTCCCTTAGGGTTTACAGAGCGGAGATTAACAACAATTTCAGGAATGGAAACGTAGCAATTGGTTTCACGGTGGGTTGTATTATGATCTGAAAAATGATCATAAATGAACCAACCACCAACACAAAACAGCAAAATAAGGAACAGAATGGTGTTTACAAGCAACACTTTTGAAGAGACTTTTTTCTTTCCAATACCTCTTTTAACAAGTTCTTCCACCTCATTTTTTAAGGTATAGCTGGTCTGATCAGCGTTTTCAGATTTATCTGTCATTAGAGTCCCCACTTTTCTTCTACCACTATCATCGTGAAATTTAATTAAAAATTTCTTAACTTTTACAATAATTGTCTTATAATAGAAAAAAATTTATCGATTAAAGGAGAAGTCGTTGATTACGAAACTTGATACTATTGATTTAAAAATTTTACAAATTCTACAAAAGTCAGGACGTATGACTAATGTGGACTTAGCAAAGCGTGTGGGAATATCTGCTCCACCATGCTTACGCCGATTGAAAAATTTGGAAGATGGTGGCGTTATTCAAGGATACCAAGCTAACCTCAATCCAAAATCACTTAGCTACAACATCACTCTTTTTGCTTCTGTTGGGCTAAAAGAAAACAGTGAAGCACAACTTAGCTCATTTGAAAAAGCTATGCATGGCATCGATTTGGTTCGTGAATGCTACCGTATAAGTGGTGAAGATGATTTCTTGTTGAAGATTGTTGCTCAAGACTTTGAGCATTATCAAAATGTTCTATCTAAAACATTATTAAATCTGAGCAACGTTGAACGTGTTCAGACAACAATTGTAATGGGTAACGCTAAAGCAGAGCCAGGAATTCCTGTGGCTGTTTATGAAGAAGCTGCGTAATTCATAACTAATTTTTTCCCGTTCTTTATATAAAAGGACGGGAAAATTTTTATTTCTTCATCATTGAACCGCCACGCCTGTTTCAATAAAATTTTCTTTTTGCTACCCTTAATAAGTTGATAAAAAAATGCAGACTTGATGTTGAACATATTGCATGATTGGTGTACTCGAAGTCACTTGTATGGCTTTGTATTGCGGAAATCTGTGCATGGACAACTTAGAGATATTCATCAAGACAGCTGGCCTTCTGTTCCGTGGAATGTCAGGAGTTTAAGCGCTGGCCTTTACCAAGTGTGTGGCGCAACCCTAACAATAGCTGAAGTTCTAAAAAATTTAGCCGAACCAAAAATGGATCCTCCAACTGTATGCTTGCATACTTTCGATTTCATACGCGATCTACACACTCTTGGCGATAATAATAGTCGACGTCTTACAAGGCAGTGCATTACCCATTGGATAGAAAACAATAGTCAGTGGTCGAATAAACCCTGGAGAAGTCCAAGTTGGAACCTTGATATTTTAGGATATCGTCTTTGTAATTGGCTGGGGTTTTATGAATTTTTTGCTCATAGTGCGAATCAATTGTTTCGTAAAAAACTCATTTCCTCAATTGGTCAGCAGTATCGTTTTTTAAAGCGACGATACACTAGTTTGAAAGACCCTATTAGCCGCTTTCGTGCATTAAAAGGGTTGATTTATGCTGGATGTGCACTTCCAGGAGAGCAAAATCAGTTAGGCAAATGGATCGAAAATTTACATAAATGCTTACAAGAACAGCTTGATGACAATTTTAATCAGCAATCGCGTCATCCCGGAACTGTTGTTCTGTTATTACGTGATCTAATCGATTTACGTTTGCTGCTTCGTCATTTCTACGCAGGGCAGGTTGATTATTTAAATGATTACATTATTCATCTGGCACCAGTTGTTAGGCACCTACGTCATGGAGATGGCGCATTAAGTTCATTTACTGGCAATGCAACGCAACGATTAGAAGCTTTTTGTAGTCCTGTGCTGGGTGATGGCCTAATAGATATGGCTTTGTCCTTGGCTGATAGCCGTGTGGTGCTGCCTGAACCTGTT
>CAYUNR010000062.1:0-6681 GCA_964446295.1 uncultured Candidatus Finniella sp.
CTGCATACTTCGAGGTAAGCATTTGGGGAATTCTTGCAAACTTTATTGTCTTTTTTGTATATCGCCCAATGCCTAACTTCTTGAGAAAGCCAGTAAAAGGTTTATGATAGCGTAATGACTTAAGCTGACGTTCAGGAAGTACACGGTACAGTTATGATTTCACATAATTCACAAACAATTTACGGGACCACCATTGTTTCGATAAGACGTGAAAACCATGTTGTTATGGCGGGTGATGGCCAAGTGACATTAGGTTCTCAGATTATGAAGGGGAAAGCCAGAAAGATTCGTCGTATTGGCGGAGGAAAAGTTCTTGCTGGTTTTGCAGGCGCTACAGCTGATGCTTTTGCTTTACTCGAAAGACTGGAAACAAAACTAGAGCAATATCCAACCCAACTAGCGCGTGCCTGCGTCGAAATGGCAAAAGACTGGCGTACAGACAGATATTTACGCAAATTAGAAGCAATGATGATTGTTGCAGATAATCAAAAAACATTTCTAATGAGTGGCACTGGTGATGTTATTGAGCCAGATGATGACGTGATTTCAATTGGTTCTGGCGGTGGATTTGCGTTGGCTGCTGCTAAGGGAATGCTTAGCGTTCCCGATGTAACTTTAGATATTGAAGTTATTGCCAAACGTTCCTTAGAAATTGCCGCCGAAATGTGCATTTATACAAATGATCAAATTATTATAGAAACACTCAGCTAATGACCCAGCTTACCCCTAAAGAAATTGTCACTGAATTAGATCGCTTTATTGTTGGTCAGCAAGATGCCAAACGAGCAGTAGCTGTTGCGTTGCGCAACCGCTGGCGTCGCATGCAGTTGCCATCTGATTTAATTGATGAAGTGCTGCCAAAAAATATATTAATGATCGGACCTACTGGCGTAGGAAAAACAGAGATTGCCAGACGATTGGCAAGGCTTGCTAATGCTCCATTTATTAAAGTTGAAGCAACGAAATTCACTGAAATTGGATATGTTGGTCGCGACGTTGAGCAAATCATTCGTGATTTAATTGAAATGAGCATTCACATGCAACGCGAAAGTTTACGTACTGAAGTGAATGAACGCGCTGTAATTTTAGCTGAAGAAAAAATTCTAGATGCATTAGTAGGCACGACATCAACACCTGATACACGCCAAAAATTTAGACGGATGCTTCACACAGGCGAGCTAGATGAAAAATTGATAGACGTTGAAGTTCAAGATAATTCTAGTTCACTGCCAACCTTTGACGTTCCAGGCATGCCAGGAGCGCAAATGGGAATGATCAACCTTGGTGATGTGTTTGGCAAAGCTTTTGGCAACAAAACAAAGTCCCGCAATGTTTCGGTAAAAGAAGCACAAAAATTATTGCTAACTGAAGAAGCTGACAAACTGCTTGATCAAGAAAAAATTGTCGCAAGCGCTATTGCCCAAGTAGAGCAAAACGGTATTGTATTCCTTGATGAAATTGACAAGATTTGTGCACGTACAGAAAATCGTGGTGGAGATGTCAGCCGTGAAGGCGTGCAACGTGATTTGTTACCGCTTATAGAAGGAACAACAGTTTCTACAAAACATGGCCCTATAAAGACTGATCATATTTTATTTATCACCAGTGGTGCTTTTCATGTTTCAAAACCATCTGATTTGCTGCCTGAATTGCAGGGGCGTTTACCAATACGCGTAGAGCTTAAAGCCCTAAGTACTGATGATTTTGTGCGCATTCTCACTGAACCTGAAGCGAATCTTATTCTGCAATCTGTTGCTATGTTGAAAACAGAAAATGTTACTTTAGAATTTAAAAAAGATGCTATTCAAACCATTGCTGAATTAGCCGCTAAAATTAATGAAGAAATAGAAAATATCGGCGCACGTCGCCTGCATACTATTTTGGAAAAATTGCTTGAAGACATTAGCTTTACAAGCCCTGATCGCGCTGGTGAAACATTCACTATTACAAAAAAATATGTTGAAGAAAAAGTATCTGCTTTGGCGCAGAATCAAGACCTTTCAAGGTTTATTTTATAGCAGAAGATTACACGGCTTATTTCGCAGCATTTCGTAGTTTTTAAATGACTGTGGCAACAGGAAAAATTAAATTTTTTTAACGCTATTTTTTTTAAAAATTTTACTTTTTCATGTAGTAGGTGTAGAGAATGCAATATAAAGAAAAAAAATTATGATGGCTTCCTTGTTTTTTTTCTGGAATATTTTAGCACTATTGAATGCTTCTGATGTAAACTTATCTTTTGATGAACACCCGGCAACGAAAAAATCTAGTGTAGAGCCAGACTCTCCATTAACAGATGGAGAATCTGAAACAGAAACAGAAGCAGAACTTGATTTATCGTCTGGTTTATATTGCGCAGATCCTGACTCTCCATTAACAGATATAGAATCTGATGCAAGTAAAATGATTAGATGTCAATCTCTCTCTATAAAATTACCTTCATTCTCAACAAACACTGATCAAGAATATGAAGAATGTGAATTTGATGATATTGCTCCCAAACCACTTGCGCTGAAAAGACATAAATCGCACTCTCCAACTGTAAAAGGCGTAAGAATGAGTGGTTACGCAGAAGAAGCCAGCCGAAAGAGTCGACGATTACAAGTGAGTCTATCTAGCGATGATCTTACTCATACATATTACGGAAATGTTATTGAATCTTCTCACTATACAAGTATAAGATCAGAAGTTTTTCTTGCAAAAGCTTTTTGTAACCTTAATGCAGCTGACATACAACGCTTACTTGAAGAATTAAATATCTCGACATTTTCTTCGCCTTTTCATGTGAGAAAAGCAGAGAATTTTTTTGGCTATTATACTGTAGCAGTTTATGATGTTTACGAAGATGAAAATTTAAAATATGTGGTTAAATTTTATAACCCAGATAGCACAACATTCGACAAAATTCGAAATTTAACAGAAGTAAAAAAAATACGTGCTCTGCGTAAAACAAAAAAAATGATTAATTTGCTACCAAGACTTTGTTTTCATGAAAGATTAGGTGATTTATCATTAGCGGCAGGCGCAAATTACTACTTTTCCATTCACCATGCAGCTCAAGGAGAATTAGCAAGAGATATTTTTAAAAGTTATGCCAGTGCCGATGCTATTCATAAACTAGCCCTTAAACCCAAGATTTTAGAAACAATAACAGCTATAGGGCAGTCAATAGGAAGCTTTCATTGTCATCATGGTTTAAGCAATGAATTTTCTCAAAAAAGCTGCATTGACTATATAAGTGGAGTTGCTCCTAGTTTCAATACCATCATCCACAAAGATTTACACCCTGGTAATATTTTTGTTGATTTAAGGCCATTTGCTGAAAATAAGGTTACCTTAATCGACTTAGAATCAATGTACGTTTCATGCATAAAACGCCTTTCAAACATTGATGAGTTAAATTATTTAAAGGTAAAAATAGCTGAGATTCTTGATGTTGAATCAGAACCTGGTTTTCTAAGCACTTTAGAAGAAGCATATCAATGCGGAATACATAAAACATATGATTTTTATTGTTTAAGCAGGCCTAGCATTATAGTTGTAGCCTAATTTTTTTTTCATAAGAATGATAAGGTTAATATTTTTTAAATTTCACCTTATCTAAACCATAACAATGTGGTACAAAGTACTTGGTTCCCTACACTCAAGAGAAAAAATTGAGTCTTTTCAAAACCTTAAGGCGCGACCAAAAAGAAGCCATTGGCCTTTTACAAATAGGCACATTTCTAGAGTATTTCGACCTAATGCTCTACGTTCATATGGCAGTCTTACTAAACGAATTATTTTTCCCGAAAACTGATCAACGAACTGCAGCGCTACTTTCAGCATTTGCATTTTGTTCCACGTATTTATTCAGGCCAGTTGGCGCCATGCTGTTTGGGTATATTGGGGACCAAATTGGAAGAAAAGCATCTATTATTATTTCCACATCAATGATGGCAGTCAGTTGCTTTTTCATGAGCATTTTACCTACCTATGAAGAGATTGGAATTTTTGCAAGCGTTGCCATGATTACGTGCCGAATTTTGCAAAGCTTTTCTGCTACCGGCGAAGTGATAGGTGCTGAAATTTATCTTTCTGAAGTTTTAGAGCCCCCAGCATCGTATAGAGTCGTATCTTGGGTATCTGAGTTGTGCACCTTAGGTAGCTTAGTAGCACTTTTAGCAGCAAGTTTAATATTCAAGTGTGGCGCAAGCTGGAGAGCCATGTTTATTTTAGGCGGCATGATTGCTCTTTCAGGTGCTGTCGCACGACGAAAACTTAGGGAAACTCCAGATTTTTTAAAATCACGAGCAAACAAACAGTTCTCTGAATCAAAAAATACTCACGTCTCTAAAAAAACTTCTTTGGCTTATTTCTTTATCTATTCTGGGTTTCCGCTTTGTTTTTATGTGATTTTCATCTATTGCGCCGACATTCTGAAATATTCCATGCAGTACACTGCTGAACATATTATCAACCATAATCTTTTCTTAACCATTTTAAGTTTCGCAATTGGAATATCGATCATATTTCTAAGCAAAAAAGTTCATCCATTAAAAATACTAAGAATCAGGGCAATTTTATCATCGGTAGTTTTGTTTCTTATTCCTTTCTTATCCCTTACCAATATTTATACGTTAACCACCGTTCAGGTTCTTTTAACTGTGTTCACATTAGGCACGCTTCCAGCTATTCCAATATTTTTCAAACACTTCCCAGTACACCGTAGATTCACCTATAGCAGTATGCTTTATGCTGTATCACGAGCATTCATGTATGTAGTGACATCATTTGGGTTAGTATATTTAACTAGTTCTCTTGGACCTTATGGCATGTGGGCGATTGTATTGCCGGTTAGCATCGGCTTCTTGTGGGGAGTTGATCACTTTGCCAAGCTTGAAGGGGAAAAAGATAAATCTTCTGTCGAACCAGTGCTCCAAGCAGCTTAATTAGTAGATTTTCTTACAATCTATAAAAGCTCTCCCTTAACAAATCATATACCTTCTGACTGATATCAAGATCATTTTTATTCCAATGAATTGAAATAAAACCGAAATTATGCTATGAGAATGCTTTGTATTTGCATAAATATTACATTCACATAGAAAAGTAGAATCGATGAAAAAAATTATAATGGTGTTTTTGGTTGGGTTAATGTATTGGAAAGCTACTGCTGCGTATGATGGGCATGATTTATCAAAGGAGCCAGTTGTTAGACCTGCAAGTCCTGCAATTATTGAGGGGCCTTCTTTAGAATGGTATAGAGAGGTTCACCCTGGTACCTTTGTTGAAGAATTAACAACAGCTTTCGAGAGCTCTCAAAAGAAAATAGAGCAACAACGAATTGACTTGGAAACTCGCGATAGAACCATAGAAGCTCTTGTGGGGGATAATAATCATTTGATGGCCCAGCTGAATACAGCAAGAGGCATTAATGTTGAATGGGACGTTTTATCTCGGCAAAAAGCGTATTTGCAAGAACAATTAATGCAAACTCATAAACTGTCAATGCAAGCTATCCATAGTAGGGATAAGGAGATACAAAGATTAAAGAATTCACTCGTTCTTAGCGAACACAGTGTAACTGTACTGTGTCGTGAAAAAGAGGCACTTCAACGACAAATAGAAGCTACTGAAACAAGAACAAAAGGCGCGGAAAGTCAACTGCAAGAAGCTCGTGAACAGCTGGCAAGAACTGTAGCAGCTGCTGAAACAAGAACAAAAGACGCGGAACGTCAATTGCAAAAAGCTAATAAACTGTTAGCAATAAACGAAGCTGAATTTCAATCTTGGAAACTTAGAAAAAAAGCTGACTTGAGAACAATAAAAGAAGGTGCACGTTCTGAAACAGAGACTTTACTACGCCAAAAAACAGCCGCTGAGAAAAGAGCAACAGAAGCTGAAGAGAGTGCAAGGAAAGCTTTGCAACGCCAAACTGCAGCTGAGCTTCAAACAGACCAAGAACTGGTAAAAAGAATAAAGGACCTGGAAAATGCGTTACTTCGTAAAGAACTAAATGCAAACGTAATGCGTGGTGAAAAGGAAACTCTTCAACAGCAAATAGAGACCTCAAAGAAAAAAAAGATACCTACCACTTTGCAACGCCAAATAGAGACTTTACAGAGCCAATTAAGAACTGCCAATAAAAGAGCAATAGAAGCTGAAGAGAGTGCAAGAGAAGCTTTGCAACGCCAAATAGCAGCTGAGTTTCAAACGAGCCAGGCACAGCTGAGCCGTATTCCAGTCGTTGAATTGCGTGTAGTGCAAAGTGCAGCACAAAAACGGTCTTTAGCTATTGCTCAAACAGAAGATGGTGATGAAACTGAGGTTAGTCAGCCTCCTCAACGTAGGAGGGTTGGAAGTGTTGAGGTAATTGATTGAGCAAAATAATTCATAGAACCGCTAGATTTACAACATTGCTCGCTTATACTAGAATAAAAAATTAAAATAAAGGTTGATATATTAAAAAATGATTGCATTACTGGTGTTTTTGTTTGCTCCTTGTGTTTTTTCTAGTACGCACATAAGCAATTGTCCGGATAGTTCCTTTACAGAGTTGGGGGCTAAATTTCCTGCTGTTGGGCGTATTTTTAGTAATGAATCTGGCTTTATAGGTACAGGAACCCTTATCAATACAAACCATCCAAAATTAACTGGGCGAGTTGTCCTTACGTGCACTCACAATTTAGAAGATCTTGA
>CAYUNR010000063.1:0-6560 GCA_964446295.1 uncultured Candidatus Finniella sp.
GCCAGGTCTTGTGTTGTTTCAAATGGCTTCGTTGATCTTGTTGCAATAATTTCTTTTGCTATTTGTCTTGATCTGGATTCTTCACCATAAACATACAAAATTTCAGCAATATCTTTTTCTTTAAAAGTATTTACAACATCCGCGGCAGTATAAGTAGAACCTACCCCCATACGCATATCAAGAGGACCATTTTGGCGAAAAGAAAAACCACGATGAGCTTCATCAACCTGATAACTTGAAATACCAAAATCAAAAACGATACCATCCATTGATTCTGGAGTTAAATATTTATCCATTTCACTAAAGCACCCGTGGATAATTTGAAACCTATCACCAAATTCCTGACAAAAAATCTGTGCGCGCTTCACAGCATCGTTATCGCGATCAAAAGCAATAACTTTCTTCGCGCCTTTATTCAAGATTGCACGTGTGTATCCACCACCCCCAAAAGTACCATCTACATAGACTTTTCCTGGACAGGGGTTTAAAATTTCAATCATTTCCTTGCAAAGCACAGGAATATGAGTAGGATAAATGTCAGGTGCCATTGGGCTTTTAAGTATAGTTCTATTGCACATTGTAGGATTCACGGGTAGCATAAGTAAAGAATTTCGTCAATATTATTATTGTTTAAAAGCAATTTTTAATATTTTTTTATTGAAATTACCATGCAGTCTAATACCGATAAAATCACATTAACTAATACTCTAACTTCTTTGGAAGTAGGGGCGAATATTATTAGGGATATGGTGAAAAAACTGCCCCATAAACCGGGTATTTATCGAATGATTAGTGCGTCTTTGAAGGTGTTATATGTAGGAAAGGCCAAAGATCTAAAAAAGCGAGTCATTTCCTATTCACATGTAGACAAACTCCCTAATCGTCTTAAGCGGATGGTTAGTGAATTGCAGACGATAGAGATTGTCACGACCTCAACAGAGGTGGAGGCACTGCTTCTTGAGAGCAACCTCATTAAAAAATTACAACCTAAGTATAACGTGCTGCTAAAAGATGATAAGTCTTTCCCGTATATTTTATTAACTGCGCACGATTACCCTCGCGCACTTAAACATCGTGGACCTAAAACAGAAAAAGGTACATATTTTGGTCCGTTTGCAAATGCTGCTGCAGTTGAAGAAACTATCTTAACAATGCAACGACTTTTTCAAATGAGAAATTGTTCAGATAGCTATTTTGAAAACAGGAATCGTCCTTGCTTGCAATATCACATTAAGCGCTGCACTGCTCCATGTGTTGGTAAAATAACTGCTGGTGAATATAAGGAATCGGTACAATCTGCTAAATCATTTTTATCGGGAAAAAGTGATAAGGTCCAACGTCAATTAGCTGAAAAAATGCAAGAAGCATCAGAAACATTAGATTTTGAAAGAGCTGCTCAGTACCGTGATAGCATTCGTTTGCTAACGCAAATTCAGGCACGTCAACGCATTAATGTAGCTGGTATTAACCATGCAGATGTGTTTGCTCTTTCACAGCTTAGTGGACGTGCCGTTGTGCAAGGATTTTTCTTTCGTCACGGAAGTAATTATGGCACAGAGACTTTTGAAATGACGCATACTGACGGGGCAACCCATGAAGAGCAAATGGCCGCTTTTCTTAGTCAGTTTTACGTTGAGCATGAACCGCCATTGATAATTCTTTGCAACGTTCTTCCAGAAAATGTTGAAGTTTTATCTATGAGTCTGCACCTGCAACATGGAATAAAAACAGCTATCGAATGCCCACAAAATGGAATGAAATTTGACTTAGTTGAACATGCACTCAAAAATGCAAAAGAACATCTGGAAAGACGTTACAACAGCGAGTTAACTCACCAGAAACAATTCGGATTTTTTCAAGAATTCTTAAATATCCCAAGCATTGATTCTATCGAAGTTTATGACAACAGTCATTTGCAAGGATCTTCTGCATATGGCGTATTAATTTTTGCAACTCGAAAAGGCTTTGATAAGTCTCGCTATCGCAAATTTTCAATTCGAGAAATGAAACCAGATTTTGGTGGTGATGATATCGCTATGATGCGAGAAGTGATGAGTAGACGTCTACGACATAAAGACGAATGGCCTTTGCCAGATGTTTTTCTTATTGATGGCGGACAAGCACAGGTCAATGCTATTGCAGCAATTCTTGATGAGTATAACATTGAACTACCAGTAGCAGGAATTGCAAAAGGCGCGGTTCGTAATGCTGGTGATGAAACATTTTATTTTCCTAATCAATCACCACGTAAGCTACCTAAAGACAGCCCCTTGTTATATTTTCTACAAGTTATTCGCGATGAAGCGCACCGATTTGCCATAGGCACTCATCGTGCTGGTCGACAAAAAATTCTTGTGAAGTCTCAACTTGATGATATTCCAGGCATTGGCGCTAAACGTAAGAAAATGTTACTGCAGCATTTTGGATCTGCCGCAGGAGTAGGACGTGCAAATGTAGACGACTTGATGACTGTGTCAGGCATCAATCGTTTGGTAGCAGAGAAGATTTATTACTTTTTCCATCAAAATTAATCACACTTCATTTTCATAAAAATTATATTACGATGCACGGATTAATTTTATAAAATTAATCTAATGTTAAGATGTTTAATGTCAATATAAAGATGTAAAAACATTTTAAAATAAAGTGACTTTGAAACTTCTCTTTTTTAGAGAGTTCTTAGCAAAGGAAGTAATTTGACTATAAAGCATTGCTAAGTTGTCATCTTCAAAAGTGTTGTGAAGCCCCTTTATTTGAGGAGGCCACATGATTAGCCAAAATCTTAAAGTAATTTTTATCTACACACTGTTAGCTTCATCAAGAGTTATTTCAATGGATAGTGGCATAATGCCGCCAGATAATTCATCCACCACAACACCAAGAAATAGCATCATTGCATCGGCAACAGATGAAGCCTTTGTTAAGTTAATACGAACACTAAATTATATAAGTGTAACAAACGGTAAAATTGAACCATGGAAAGATGCAATATTAGAATTTAAAAAAACTCTATCAGACCATTCTGAGGTGTCGACACTTGAGAGCATACGTGACAGAATTTTAGGGGTACCTTTAGCAAAACGTAGAATGGCTATGGTTAGTAGAGCATTCAGCAGCTTAGCAGGAGCCTCGTCTAATCCAATCGCATCGTCACACTTATCTGACACTCATGCGTCAGATACTCCATCTTATTCCATGGTTATAGTAATTCCCAATCCGGTAGCGCGAGCAAAACCTGTTCTTAGTAGTGAGAAAAAAAAACGTATATTATCTCCTGTGGTATCTAGCATGTTGGAAGACTCAAGCACAGAACCGGTTTTGCTTGTTGGTCAGCAAGCCATTCCTGCACAGGCCATTAAGGCGCATATGATGAGTTTTATTGCGGGACAAGACGATTCACTTGAAGAACTTAGTTCTTTAGCGCATCGATTCTTGTGTAACAAATTGTTGGTTGATAGAGGCGGTATGCCTGCCAGCAATCCATCGCACTGCATATTAACAGGACCAACAGGATGTGGAAAAAGTGAAAGTCTTAAGCAGCTGGGATTGTTTTTAGGCGTGCCTATCTTGAACATTAATGCACGAAGTTTGACTGATGAAGGGTTTAAAGGACAAAATTTCAGTGAGTGCGTTTCTAGTTTTTGTGAAGAAAATGGGAATCCAAAATCCGCAATCATTGCAATCGATGAAATTGATAAGCTTGCTGCACGAGGAGATGATGAAGCACGAAATTTTGGTAGAGCAGTTCAACGTGTGTTGTTATCGCCTTTAGACGGCAATCCTATTTCATTAAAGGGAAAGCGCTTTGATCTTACAAATTGGTGGTTTATTGGAACTGGTGCTTTTTCTGGTTTGAAAGGTCGACATGACACAGAAGGAGAACGCGTAACAACCGCTAGAACTCAGCAAGACATTATTAGTGCTGGTTTTGAACCTGAATTTGTTGGACGGTTTCCTTCAGTTATTGCCTTCAAAGGTCACACAATTGCGACAATGATGGATGTTATTGAGCGTGATGGATCGCCTTTAAGGAGAATACAAAATGAATTTAAGCATTTTTATGGGGTAAATCTCACCATTGAAGCGGCAGCCTTACGACGCCTGGCGTCTACAAGCATAGAAATAAACCTTGGAGTGAGAAGCTTATACACAATTCTAAATATGGCGTTGCAACCTTTTTATGGACAAGCAATGGAACTAATAGGAGTAGAAGGTGATGCATCACTAGTTGCAACTTTAAAGGATATTATGCCCGCTATCACACGGTACATTGCAGATAACAAAGAACCTAGAGAAGTGATTCCTAAACATCTTCAGCATCTGTATCTCTAAATCACAATTGTAGATAAATTACTTGGCGCTTATTTTTATAAGCGCCATTGTAATTGCAGATACACAAACAATTGCAGGACCAGTGGGCAGATCAAAATACAAACTTACACCAATGCCCATGACACTTGAAAAGCAGCTAATTAATATAGCAGAGACTATCATTTTAGACGGTGTATTAGAACGATATCTTGCTGCAGCTGCCGGAATAATTGTAAGGGCAGGTGCAAATAATGCTCCTAACATTTTCATCACGATTCCCATAATAATTGCATATGAAAAAAGCACCATTAGGCGAATTGTCTTTGATGGGAATCCTTGCACTTGAGCAAGATCAGCATCAAAACTTGTCATTAAAATTGCTGCCCAGTATTTTGCTATAAATCCCCATAAGGCAAGAAGAGCGACAAGAAGCAAAACAATATCTGGCACGCTTGTACTGAGCAAATCACCAAACAATAATGCATTGGGATCAAGGTTTGCTTTTGGAAATAATGAAATAATTAATATGCTGAACGACAAGCAGCTGTATGAAATAACTGCTAAAGATACATCACTTTGTTTTGACGATTTATGCGCTATGAAAAAGGCAATGCATAAACATATTGCTATAGCTCCAAAGGCATAGGGCAGATGCAAAAGTATACTGAAACACACTCCAAGTAGTGATGCATGCGCTAATGTATCACCAAAGAAGGCCAGGCCATTCCAAAGGCCTATACAACCCAAAGGTGCAGTAATTAAACTTGCCAAAAGCGCAGATACAACAATGAAAAGTACGAATGAATCAATCATGATGGTGATGATCGTGATGATGTTGATACGGAGCAAAGCCAGGGAATAGTTTTTGCACTTCTTGAACCTGACGTACTTTTTCAGGAGTCCCTTGGCAACAAACGTGGTGATTCAAACAAATCACATGATCTGTGCAATCAAACACAAAATGCAAATCATGAGAAATAAGCACGATAGCCATATTGTATTCATTTTTCAGTTCTATCAGTTTGCTGTAGAACGCGGACTGCCCATCTGCATCAATTCCTTGCGTGGGCTCGTCTAAAATTAGGACATCTGGTCTTTTCAAAACAGCGGCATTAAAAAGAACTTTTTGCAATTCCCCACCCGATAAAGCATGAATCGATCTATTCATTAAAAACGAAATATCAAATGGGTATTCAATTTTTTGTTGCCCGCATAGGCTTAGAAATGTCTGCACTGTCATTGGCATAAACCTATTAGCATAAAGCTTTTGTGGAACATATCCCATTTGTATATTTTTTTTTCGACTGATAATACCTGATGTTGGATCAACAAGCCCCAAAATTAGTCGCACCAGAGTAGTTTTTCCTGCGCCGTTCGGGCCAATTATTGTTGTGACGCTATTCGGCGAAATATTGAAATTGATATCATGTAACAAAGTTTTGCTTTGAGATTCCTGTTTAAGGGTATATTCAATAGACTTTAATGAAATTAGCATTAGCGAATTTTCAACGTTGCAAGACCAACTAATGCAAGAATAGATGCAATAATCCAAAAACGAATTACAACAGTGGATTCTGCCCATCCTAGTTTTTCAAAGTGATGGTGAATAGGTGCCATTAAAAAAATACGTTTTTTGGTAAGCTTGTAGTATACAACTTGTAAAATGACAGAAACGGCTTCTAACACAAACAAACCACCAATAATACACAATACAAATTCATGTTTTGTGATCAACGCAATGGTGCCTAAGGCGCCTCCAGCAGCAAGTGATCCAGTGTCCCCCATAAATACTTTTGCAGGTGGTGCATTAAACCATAAAAAGCCAAACCCAGCCCCAATAAGGCTACCTAAGAAAATGCATACTTCCCCTACATTTACCACATAGTGTAGCTGTAAATAAGATGCAAAAACATGGTTGCCCACAAGATAAGCAATAATTGTAAAACAAACGGAGCAGATCATAACAGGAACAATTGCTAAACCATCAAGTCCATCGGTTAAGTTAACTGCATTTGATGAACCCACAACAACAAGTGCCGCCCAGGGGTAAAAAAACCAACTTAGATTAAGAATAAAGTCTTTAAAAAAAGGAAAGGTTAAACTGTGTGCAAGGCTTGCGTCTGTGTAGTGTGCAGATGCATATGCTGCACTTATGGCTAGTATGGTTTGCCCAAGGAGCTTTGTTTTTCCTGAGATGCCATGATGAGAATTTTTAGTAAGCTTCTTATAATCATCCATAGCTCCTAGGG
>CAYUNR010000064.1:0-6419 GCA_964446295.1 uncultured Candidatus Finniella sp.
ATCTACCAATCTTGCTTTATAACAATCCCGGGCGAACCGTTACAGAAATTTCTGTTGAAACCGCATTGAAATTATTTGAATTGAAACGTGTTGTTGGAATTAAAGATTCTACAACAGAAACTAGCCGGGCCGCGCTTATGCGTTGCGGTGCCAGTAAGCAGGTTTGTTTGCTAAGTGGTGATGATCCTTATGCTGCAGGATATTTGGCCCAAGGTGGTGACGGGTTGATTTCAATTACTGCCAATGTGCTTCCTGAAAAAATGGCTGCGTTTGTGCAGGCTTGGGAAACTAAAGCTATGGATAAATTTCATGCATTGAATAATGAATTAATGCCGTTGCACTATGCCATGGTGGCCGAACCTAACCCTATGCCGGTAAAGGCTGCTATGGAAATAGTTGGAAAATGTTCTGGGGAAATGCGCTTGCCATTGGTAACTGCTTCGAATAGTACGGTGGAGCGATTGAGGAAGCTGCTTTAAGAATTAGATCCCCGCATACGCTGGGATGACGGGTAGGGCTAAGAATAGGATTTGTCACCCCTGACAAGGCGCATTGCGCCGAAGTTCGGGGGTCTGTTGTTTAATTAAAATAATGTGCGTGATGACGAATAGTTTTGCTGAAATTTAACGAGTATTTAATCAGCTTTATAGTATCTTGAAAAATAGGTTTAATTCGTCACCCCTGACAAGGCACATATGCGCCGACGTTCGGGGATCTATTGTTTAATGGAATCACGAAATTACTTTGTTTATATTCTCTGCTCAAAACCTCTTGGAGTTTTGTATACAGGGGTGACAAATAATATTGTACGCCGTGTATATGAGCATAAAAACAAGCTGGCTGATGGATTCACAAAAAAATATAACATCACACGCTTGGTATATTATGAAATTCATCATTCTATAGAATCTGCCATTATTCGTGAAAAACAAATAAAGCATTGGCCAAGAAGTTTTAGAGTTAACTTAATAACTGAGATGAATCCAGATCGGAAGGATTTATATGATGAAATATATTAGCAGATCCCCGCATACAGACCTTACGGTCTTTCGCAGGGATGACGTAAGGTAAGATTTATCACTCCTGACAAGGCGCATATGCGCCGACGTTCGGGGGTCTTTTACAACAATGATTTCATTAGGCATAAAAAAACCCGCCATAAAGGCGGGTTTTAAGTACTTTAGTCAAGACTAGAACTTGTAACCAAGACCTAAAGTGAAGCGTTGTTGAGTCGCATTTAACTTGTAAACTTGACCGCCTGTGATACCAGCCATTGGTGTATCTGTTGCACCAGTAATTTTCATTTTTGGAGCAAGTACGTAAGTGAACTCACCGCGAATGAAAAGGTTCTTATTTACAAACATATCCATACCTACAGAAGGAGCAAATGCAAAAGTACTTTTGTTCTTTTTGTAAGTGTTAGCTGCACGACCTGCATTTGCTGCATCAAGAACAGATTTTGCTTGCCATTTTGCTTTTTCCATACCAAGACCTAAGAAAACCATTGCTTGTTGAGAAATAGTATAGCCTAAACGAACTTTTGCACCTAGGTTATAAGTATTCTTTAAAGTATTTTTTAAGTTTTGATCTTCTCTAGCATTCAAAGAGTTGTTGCCGAAGTTTAAGTAAAGTTCACCACCAACATATGCGCAAGAACCAATACCCATGCCATAACCAGCAAACAAACCACCCATGAATGATTTTTTGCCAAGATCACTCTTACGAGCGTCTGCAGCAACAGAAGAGTCAAGTTTTTGTGAACCACTAACTGAATTCATACCAGCTTGTGCACCAGCGTAAAAACCGCTGAATGATGACGCACAAGTTTCAGCTGAAACAGTGCTTAATGACAAAGCAGCAACAGCCGCCATTGCGAATTTCTTCATGATTAGTATCTCCTAAAAAAAAATTAAATAGTTAACCTATTGAGGTTAATATATATGTATTGGGTTTTTCTCTCCACCATTATCAACAAATTGCAACAGTGATTTATTATTGCGTTGCAATATTGCATCAGCATGCCACCTAGATGCTTGGAAGAGGATGCTCAGAAAGGCTTAAAGCCTTTGCCTGTATTGCCTTTACGGGTGATGCGTAAATATTATCCATTTCTGGATCACGCAGTACATAGCCACGGCCCCATACTGTTTCAATAATATTATCATGGCCAAGTGCTTCGGCAAGTTTGCGTCGAAGTTTGCAAATGAACACGTCAATAATTTTTAATTCGGGCTCATCCATACCACCGTAAAGGTGATTCAAAAACATTTCTTTGGTTAGGGTTGTGCCCTTGCGCAATGCTAGCAACTCCAAAATGGCATATTCTTTACCGGTTAAGTTAATAGTGTTTTTATCCACGCTTGCAGTGCGGTTTTGTAAATTAACAACTAACTTCCCTGCGCGAATTACTGAATCACTATGGCCGCGTGACCTGCGCACAATTGCATGAATGCGGGCAAGCAGTTCATTTTTGCTAAATGGCTTGGTTAAATAGTCATCGGCCCCAAAGCCAAAACCTTTTACTTTATCTTCCGTATCACTTAAGCCCGACAATACAAGTACGGGAGTTTTAATTTGCGAAGCACGAAGCCTTCTTAATAATTCAAATCCGTCCATGTCTGGTAGCATGAGGTCAAGAACAATTAAATCGTATTCATAGATTTTTCCAATTTCAAGTCCATCTTCACCTAGGTCGGTGCAATCAACTACAAAGCCTTCTGACTTTAGTGTGTTCGTAAGACTTTTTGCGGTTGCTGAATCATCTTCAATAAGTAGAATGCGCATTATGATACTCACTTGTATTGCTTGATATCTAAATATTATCAAAAATTTTATGTTTTAACGAGTTTTTTATTTGTGCGTGTTGTTAATGAAAATTAACAAATTTTTAATGATATTAACTTTGGTTAACAGGAGCGGGGTGTAGTTAATCGTTATTGCAAGCGTTAGCGCCGCAATCCATACTTAAACATCTGTAGAAAATATTTTGGATATATGAAAAATCCTGCTGTATATATTATGGCCAGCAAAAGGCATGGGACTTTATATGTTGGAGTGACCTCACACTTAGTGCAGCGTGTGCATCAGCATAAAAATGGTGAAGTTGCTGGATTTACAAAAATGTATGATTGCAAAATTTTAGTGTATTACGAACAGCACGCAACAATGGAAGAAGCTATTTTACGCGAGAAGCAGATTAAAGCAGGATCGCGTATAAAGAAAATTTCATTAATTAATACAATTAATCCGACATGGAAAGATTTGTACCAAGAGCTTTACTAAGTGTGGATTGCCGCGCCTTTTGCAAAGGCTCGCAATGACGGTTAGAACATATTTACTATAGACGCCATTGCATACAAGAGCACCGCAACCTTCATTGCAAGTGCAGGCCTAATGCTTACTTGAACGTCATTGCAAGTGTAGCGTGGCAATCCACACCTAAGTATTCATATGACTCTGACCGTTATTAGCTTGCACTGACCGTCATTGCGAGCGTAGTGCGGCAATCCACACTGAGTACCCAAGAGACTCTAACCGTCATTGCGAGCGCAGCGCGGCAATCCATACTTAATTCACGAACTAGAACTAGCCCCCGGCACTACTCAAGCACCAATCTTTTTTGCAACTATCTATTGTGTCATCTGCCAACGTATCACGAATCGCTTGCATTAACTGATTCATAAAATAAATATTGTGAATGGAAACTAAAGAACACGCCACCATTTCCTGGGCCTTCAATAGATGGTGAAGGTAACCTTTGCTTGCCCATTGGCAGGTTTCGCATCCGCAATCTGGCTCAATTGGTTGATCATCATTAATGTACATACTATTGCGTAAATTAATGTGTTCACGGGTAGGGCTTGGATTATTGCATGGTTTAACCAATGCGCCACCATGGCGAGCAAGCCGTGTTGGGTGCACGCAATCAAATGTATCAATCCCTTGGGTAACACCTGCAAATATGTCGGAAATGCCGCCAATGCCTAAAAGGTGAACAGGGCGGTCTTTTCGTACCATTTCCATGGTAAAACCAACCACATCATGCATTTGATCCTTGCTAGCGCCAAGGCATCCGCCCACAGCAATGCCGAAAAAATCATGGTCGTTTATAAACTCGCAGCTTTCTTGTCGAAGCTGAGGATAAACACCGCCCTGAATAATGCCATAAAGCTTTTGTGAACCATCATCGTGCTTTTGCCATTCGTTTAAAGAACGTAAGGCCCAGCGATGGCTCATGCGCATTGATTCTTGCGTGTAGTTTTTATCAACATGAAAGGGGGTGCATTCATCCAGAACCACGATCAGGTCGGCGCCAAGATTGCGTTGCACGCAAATAGATTCTTCTGGCGTTAAAAAATACGTGCGCCCATCAACGTACGATTTAAAGGTTGCGCCTTGTTCAGTAATACTTAGTAAGGTTTTTGGGCGGTGGTTTGATCTGCTTCCCTTAATTTCAGAAGCAACAGACCCGTGGCCAAGGCTAAAAATCTGAAACCCGCCGGAATCGGTTAACATAGGACCATTCCACCCGGTCATTTTTTGCAAGCCGCCAAGCTTTTTAACGGTTTCTCCACCTGGCTGCAGCATTAAATGATACGTATTTGATAAAATAATTTGCGTGTTAGCATTGCGCATTTGCACAGGCGTTACCGCTTTCATAGCTGCCTTAGTTGCGCAAAAAATAAAAGCAGGGGTTTTTACTTCTCCATGCGGAGTCACAAGAGTGCCTAAACGCCCTTGTTCGGTAGATTTTTCAATAGTGAAATTAAAGGTCATGAGGTTTTAGCCGATAGCTTATATATAAGAGTGGAGTTGAAAATATCGAAATAAATGCTCTTAAAGCTTGGGAAGCAGCAATGAACCCAATTAACACTGTGGTCATTGACAATGGCGTTGGTGCAAAAATAATCCAAGCAAGAAAGCTGAAGACAAAAGTATCAAATAAACCTGAAATTAACGTCGATGCGTTTGCACGTAGCCATAACAAGTGTTTGCCATGACGTTTTTTTAAAGCAGAAAATATACAAATATCAATATGCTGAGAAATAATAAAGGCAATCAAGCTTGCAATCAAAAGCCTTAAGGATGGTGTAAACAATGCTTCTAACGCTACCTGAATAGAGGTTTTGTGATTTCCAGCCTCAGGGTGAGCAATCACAAGCACCATGCTAAGTATGACAAAAATCTGCATCAAGAAAGTAAGGTAAATAGTTTTTTTAGCAAGGTCAGCGCCGTAATGCTCAGTTATTAAGTCGCTTGTGGTAAAAAGCGTTGTAAACATGACTGTTCCAAGGGCAACAGGCTCATCAATATAAGAAAAGGCACCTAATTTTAGAACTTGCATGTTTGCAATAGTGACAGCTAGTACACTGTAGCACACCAAACCAAGTGCACCGAAGAATCGAAATGCCAATAAAATAAAAGCAATGCATGTGAAAAAGCCTAGCGCTAATAATACTTCTGGTGAAAGCAGCTCTAGCGCATTAATAAGGTTGATGAATAAACTATCCATGGCTTACCTGCTTCTGCTGAACGTCAGCGTCTTCAAGCCACTGTCCTTCTGAAATTAATTGCGTTTGAATGGCGCCATGGTTTTCTGATGCTGCGTAAGGCAATTGGTGGACTGCCAAGTAATGATAGCCTTCATAAGGAATCTGCATTTCGGTACATAATACTTCCAACGCCTTTACTTGATACAAGCGGTCATCAAAAAATAGTATTTTGTGTGGAGTGCCGTATTTTTTTATGAAACTGCTCAATACATCTGCTTTTGGATGAGCACCGGTAAAAAGAATTCCTTGAAAAAGCGTTGCTGGCTGATCTGTATCAATAAGTATTTCTACGGTATCCGTTGAAAACGGACTAAACGTTATACCCGTCTTTTTTAGTTCATTAGCGCGCCAATGTTCCATGGAAGGAATTTTTCCAAGCTTCCCCGTATGCATTTGGGTTAGGGCAATCACAATCACACCTTTTACTTGAAGAGCATCAAGAATTTCTGGCCACTCTTGTTCAACAAGCATTACTTTTCGGTTTAAGCGCCAGGTAGATAAAATTTCCGCCATGTTATGAATATGGTCTTTTTTTATATCATCAATGAAAGTGCAAAAAGAAGAAGCAGGTCGAAACATCATCGCCTGTGGAGTGATTATAGTGTCATCTATATCGACAACAAACCAATCACCTGGCTGTAGTTGATCTATGCGAGATTGCAAAGTCTTTATTGAAAAGCATTCCATAGCACTGCCGAAATTACGAAGGTAAAAATAAAGGCGTGTAAAACACGCCCAAAATTTTTGAAAAACTAAAATATTTTATTTTTTAGCATTAAGCTGTTTTACGATAACTTTTTTCAAAGGCAGTATTTCAGCTGTTAAATTGCGATTTGGTGTTGAAGAAAGATAAGCATCTAAACCGCC
>CAYUNR010000065.1:0-6313 GCA_964446295.1 uncultured Candidatus Finniella sp.
GCCCTTGAAGGCGCAAGAAGGTTTTCTTCGGTAATAGTTCCTGGCGTGATAATGCGCACAACGCCCCGTTGCAATGGCCCCTTTTTGCCCAAAGCTTTGGCTTGTTCTGGCGTTTCAATTTGTTCGCAAACAGCAACACGGAAACCTTTTTCAATTAATTTGGATAAGTACACTTCGTGAGAATGTACGGGCACCCCTGCCATGGGAATGGGTTGTCCGGCACTCTGTCCACGTTTTGTTAAAGCAATATCTAAAGCTGCAGCTGCTTGAACTGCGTCATCAAAAAAAAGTTCGTAAAAATCGCCCATGCGATAGAACAATAAGCAGTCGCTATGTTGCTTCTTAATTTCATTGTATTGCACCATCATGGGTGTGTGCGTTGTCATAAATATTTGTGAATATGTACTGTTTTTCTTATAGCAAAATTAGAAAAAAAAGTCGCTATGCATGCAACTTGCGGCGATTTTACTTGGCTTTCCCACAGCAGCAATTTATATAAATTTTTATATAAATTTTTATATAAATTAACAATTTGTTTATATTTGTTAACTAATCTTAGCAGTAGAAGGATGTCCCTTAGAAGCACATTAATTAACGTCAGTGGAGATTAGCATCATGCCAAATAAACTTCTTTTGTATGTTTTTCTTACATTTTTAAAAGGAGGGGCTATGAGTAAAAAAATTTTATTGCAGTATGTGATGAATAAAATTATTGCGGTATTGGTTTGTGCTTGGTTTTGTGGTGGCGCGTTTGCTGCTCAGTATCTAAATATTGCCAGTGATGCAGGAGATGCAGGAGTAATTCCCGGTAACGTTATTTTAGGAGATGCTGGCGTTCGGAAAATTGGTGAAGGCGATATAGTGTTCCCAGAAGGACAGCCGTACACAGGCCCGACAGATGTTTTAGAAGGCACTCTGATAAATGATGGAACTATGTTAAGTAGTTCTGTAAATGTAGCTTCTGGAGGTACTTTTAGAAGTGCTGGTATCGTTACTAGGCTGGTTAATGATGGTAGTGTTGAAACAGGTGGAACTGTTGGAAATTTTTTAACGGCTGCTGAATACATCCAACATTCCTTATCTGCCCTGTTAATAAAGGTATCTCCAGCTGATTCTGATTACTTAGAAGTAGAAACAGGGTCCTTAGGTGGCGTGCTCAAGGTTTATATAGAACCAGGAAGCTATCCTTCTAATGGAACGATTTATCGTATTGTGCGAGGAGGCACAATTACTGGTTTATTCAGGTCTATTGTGAATGTTAATATGGCAGACGTTGCTTTGTCCTATTCGTACGATGCAAGTAATTACTATTTAACTGTAATGGGTGATGTTCCGTATGTGCCACCTACCGCGACTGTTTACAACCCTGGATTAGTATCTAATAGCAGTAGGCATGATGCTATCGTAGTTGGTAATGCAGGAGGCTTTGGAGGATTCACGGTTCCTGATAGTTCTTGTAAGACTCTCCATATAACATTTATGCAATCTGGAACAACCGTTGAGCAAAACTATATTCTCACTAATGCTTATACAGGCAGTGGTGATATGCCATATTTGCCCCATACAATTAAAGACCTATGGTTGGATGGTGATCCTACTGGATTCGATACTCTTGTTGAGGGGGGGCGTCAGTTTGCTCTTCCTACTCCTGCAGCTCATACCACTATTCACTTTTTACTTACAAGAGCGCCTGCAACCAGTCCGCTTACTTGGTTTCAGGGTGATCTTCCTGCAGGTTGTAGATTGGTTGTTGAGCCAGGATCAGTTGATCCATATATTAATACTGTATTGCCGTTAAACGGTGGTCGTATCATAATTGGCGCTCCAGTGGCACCTGCAATAGGATTCTCTTCATTATTAGCAGGTATTCAAGCAGCAGGTCATCACTGTCCAATTCAGAGACATCCAAGTGTGCCTGTTGGAGAGGCTTCTTCCAAAGCGCTTATCACGTTAGCAGAAACAACAACGTTCCCTGATCCTGTATCTGGAATAAGTTTGACAGGACCTTACGCAACAAGATTTAACGCTACTTCTGATCTTGTTGATCCTGATGTGGATTCTGCAGAAGCTGGATTCACTGTGGGTGAAGGCAATATACTGACAATTTTCCGTAGCCGTGGCCATGCTCCATTACCTGCTATTTCATCTTATCTTGTCCCTGGAGGCACGTCTAATATTGTAATAGCTTTAAATGCAGTTGCGTTGCCAAAACTTTCTCCTCCACTACTACTATCGTCATGTGAGTGTGACTAGAAAATATTGTTAAAAAATTTTAGAAAAACAATTAATTCCACTTTTTTCTCTTCGATCTTTTGGCGGGAAAAGCGTGGAATTTTTTCTCTTTAGTCTACCAACGATAAAAATATTTTTACATTTACTTAAAATTTACATTAAATTTACAGAATATTAATCATATTCCTTTTAAATGATAATTGTTACTAGTATTAACATTTTTTATTTAAAGGAATATAACAATGAAAACTATCCAAAAATTGACATTAGGTCTACTTACAGTTGTTGTTACTTCATCAGCTTTTGCTTCAAACTTGATTATGGATGTTGAAGGAACTGACGTTGCAACTAACAGCGGTGTGCTTACTGGAACAGGACAAAAAATAGGTACAGGTACTCTTATTATGTCTGGTGCTAACGGTGCTAGTTTAACAAATCTTGAAATTGATGCTGGTCTTGTTCGATATGCTGCAACTGGTAATGTTGGATCACAAGTCACATTCGCTGGCGGTAACATGGAAACAACAGCAGCAGCTAATATCCCTGCTCTTGTTATGAATGCAGATGCTACTGTAACTGCAGGTGGCGATGGTGCATTAGCCGGCCTTAGTGGACTTCACAAGTTAACAGTAGCTGGTACTGGTGCGGTAACTCCTGCTGACTTGCATGAATCTACTACTGCTATGGATATTAGCGGTGTTGTACATGTCGGTGCTACTGCTAGTCATGTATTGCCAAATGCAGCTGTGAATGTGCTTTCTGGTGGTTTAGTAGAAATTCAAGATGCTGGTGCGGCTTGTGCTCCGGGTACTAACGTAGTGCAAAGTGGAGCTGTGCTTCAAGTTGATGGTGGTCTAAGAGTTCCTGCTGCGGGTGATTCTGCTTCTACTGATCTTTTTGGTACGTTGCAATTTGACTCAGGTTCAACATTGAAACTAGGTAATCTTGCAGTTTGGGAGCGTGCAATTACTGTTGGTTCACCTCTATAATTTTTCTGAAACAATAGTTACTACAATTATCCCCAGTCAGTTCTTCTGACTGGGGATTTTTGGTTTGTAATATTTTACCAAGCAGCAGCTGCAGGCTCGGATGCTTTGGGAGCAAGTGGAATTGAAGGCGTTAATATTGGTGCCTTTGGCCTATCTGGCATTGTAGTAGAAGAAACCTTTGCTGGTACTTTAGGCTGCAGTGTTTTTGCTGACGCAGTAACTTCAAGCTTTTTTGTGTTTTGCTTTCCCAGTGCTTGTTGTTGTTCTGCTGTTAAAGGTAATTTTCTTAAACTCTGCGTAATTTGAGCAATGTCCGCTTCATTTCCCTTTGATTTTGCATATCGTAAACGCATAAGCTGACAGTCAACTTGATGTGGATCATCTAATTTTTCTTTTAATGCAGCTTCGCATACAATTGAAGCTCCCTCAGCATCCCCTTGCTTTTCAAGGCAATAAGCTAAGTGAACCAGAGCTTTTGCAGCGATTGGATCTTTTGAATAGGCCTTTATAATGCGACCAAAGCCTGCGGCGGCTTCTTTGTATGCGCCCTTATTGTACAGTTCAAGAGCTAGTTCATATTGCCCCATAGCTTCTGATTTTTGCTCAGGTAATGCTGGTGCGTTCATTTCTGCAGATTTTGTTGCATCAAGTTCGGCAGGTGTTGGAGTATGTGTTGTGTCATACGGACTAGAATGCTTAGGGGTTACTCCTGCTTTCGCTAGTTCTTCTTGAACAATACGACGAAATCTTGCGTCTGACGCATTATCAACGGCTGTTGAATCTGTTGAAACAGCCTGTGCTGCTGAATTTTGATCTGCCATAGGAGCAATTTTTTGTGCTAAAAGTTTGTTTTGTTGCTCTATCACGCTATCGATATGTGATTGCAGAGCTTTAACTGCCTCTTCTTTTTCGCCTTTTGTCTGCATAGAATCTAACTGCTTTTGAAGAGCGTCAATAACTACTTCATTTTGACGAATCGATTCTTCAGTGTTTGAATAAAGCGCGCTAAAGCCAATAAATGCCAAAATTGTTGTCTTTTTAAAAATATTCATCATAATTCCTTTGATTCTTGCAGAAAAACATTGCATTATTTTTTGTCTTGAGTATAGATATATATATTCTTTTTCGCGAAGGGAAGACATTTAAGATGAAAAAAGACATACACCCTAAATATCACTCTATCACAGTTAAAATGACTGATGGAACTTCTTTTGAAACCAGGAGCACTTGGGGCAAAGAGGGGGATACTCTACAATTAGATATTGATCCAAAGTCTCATCCAGCATGGACAGGCGGCGGTCATAGACTTATTGACTCTGGTGGTCAGTTAAGTAAGTTTAGCAAGCGTTTCCAAAATTTTGGATTAAACTGAGGATTCTAGATGGTACTTGCTGAGGCTAGCTTGAACGTTGCTTCAGCACCTTCTTATCTTGAGGCTTTAAATTCTAAGCAACAACAGGCAGTTCTTCATAGTGAAGGCTCCTTGCTTATTTTAGCAGGTGCTGGAACTGGGAAGACCCGCGTGTTGACTACCCGCCTTGCTTATATCCTTGAGCGAAATTTGTGCGGATTTCAAAATATTTTAGCGGTAACATTTACAAACAAAGCGGCCCTTGAAATGCGCGAGCGTATTCAGCGGTTGTTGGGGCGAAGTGTTGATGGCATGTGGCTTGGTACATTTCACTCGCTTTCTATGCGTATATTGCGCAAAAATGTTGATGCGTTAGGATACAGTTCAAATTTTACAATTATTGATTCAGATGATCAGCTACGTTTAATCAAACAGCTGCTAAGGGCTGAAAACATTGATGAAAAACAAGTTCCTGCCAAAATGGTGGCAGGAGTTATTAATCGCTGGAAAGATAAAGCAAAGACTCCTGATCGCGCTGGCAATCCACAAGAACTAACAGTGCAGCTATATCGTCAATATCAAGAACGCTTAAAAATATTAAATGCAATGGATTTTGGGGATTTAATACTAAATTGCCTCGTGCTATTCCAGCAAAATCCAGAAATTTTAAATAGTTACCAGCAACAGTTTTGCTACCTAATGGTAGATGAATATCAAGACACAAACGCTGCTCAATATTTGTGGTTGCGCCTTTTAGCCGATGGTTATGGCAACTTATGTTGTGTGGGTGATGACGACCAATCTATTTATGGATGGCGCGGCGCGGAAATTGCCAATATTTTAAAATTTGAAAAAGACTACGCGAATGCGACTACTATTCGACTTGAGCAAAATTACCGTTCAACTAATCACATACTAGGAGCAGCTTCTGGGCTTATTGCAAACAACCGAGATCGTTTGGGCAAGGAATTGTGGACTGAAAAGAAAGGTGGCGAATCCGTTCTTGTTAAGGGCACGTGGGATAGTGAAAACGAAGCACGATTTGTTATTGATGAAGTGGAAGACTATCAACGTAAGGGGCACAGCTTAAGTTCTATGGCCATATTGGTTAGGGCAAGCTATCAAACTCGTGATTTTGAAGAGCGCTGTTTAAAAACAGGCACACCCTATCGTGTTGTAGGTGGGCTTCGATTCTATGAACGTCAAGAAATTAAAGATGCACTGGCATATTTAAGGATATTGGTTCAACCTGATGACGGCTTGGCTTTTGAACGTATCATTAATGTGCCAAAACGAGGCATTGGGGCGACTGCTTTGCAGAACATGCATGTTATCGCTAGAGAACAAAATATTTCTCTTCCAAGAGCTGCGTTGCTTTATGCAATGGAAGATGGAAAAGGTATTGGTAAAGCAAATTTACGTCAGTTTTTTGAAGATATGCAAAGATGGCGTAACATGCTTGATACACAGCCACATGTCGATGTTGTTAAAGCTTTGCTTGATGAATCAGGGTACACAGCAATGTGGCTAGAAGAAAAATCACCCGATGCTGCAGGACGCTTGGAAAACCTAAAAGAATTCGTACATGCTATAGAGGAATTTGAGTTTCTTCCTGGATTTCTAGACCATGTCAGTTTAGTCACAGATAACAACAATCAATCTGCTGGTGACTGTTTAAGTATTATGACTTTGCATGGAGCTAAAGGTCTTGAGTTTGATTTTGTGTTTTTGCCAGGATGGG
>CAYUNR010000066.1:0-6060 GCA_964446295.1 uncultured Candidatus Finniella sp.
AGGTATAATTGTAGCTGGGTTTATAATTGTGAAGTGTTTAGGTTGATACAGGAAATTTTTAAAAATTCTAGATACTTCTACTGGTTTGTAGCTGTATATTTTTTCAGCCTTTTGTGCGTTGGCTTTATGGCTGAATATCTGTTTGATATTATGCCATGCAGCCTTTGTTATTATCAGCGCTATGTGATGATGACCATCTTGACGTTGTCATTGGGCATTGTAATTTCTGGCTATGATAAAAAATTCTTCACTTACTTCCTTTGCATTGTAGCATTAGGGGGGGCCATTTTATGTGGATTCCATATAGGCGTTGAACAAAAATGGTGGGCCATGCCGCAATCATGCATTGGCAAAACTGAGATAACTTCAACTGACCCTACGGAAATGCTGAAATCACTTTCATCACAAATGAAAAATCAAAAAGTTTCGAGATGCGACAAAATTAATTGGTACCTATTTGGAATTCCAGCTAGTTGGTGGACATGTCTAGCATTCTCTTTTGCAACTATTACTATGGCACTACGTGAATGGGCAACTCCAAAAAAATAAAATCAATCCTACGGGTAAATCATGCGGGCGAACTTGGTGCTCGTCAAATTTACAAAGGCATGCGAAAAATCCTAGGTGATGATCCTGATTTAGTGTTAATAGCGAATCAGGAAGAAGAGCATCTTAAAATGTTCACTCAACTAATGATTGAACACAAAGTTAAACCCACCATTTTTCAACCCTTCTGGCATGTTTTGAGTTATGGAATGGGTGCTGTCACAGCATTGATGGGTAAACAGGCAGCGCATGCTTGCACTATTGCTGTTGAAGAAGTGATTGTTGATCATTATCAAAGCCAAATAGATTCATTAAAAAATTCTCCTGAACATAAACCTTTGATGGACATCATTGACAAATTTAAAAAGGAAGAAGATCATCACCGTGAAATTGCCGAGCAAGGCGGTGGTAGAAGTGCGCCTGCTTACGACGTTTTGGAAAAAGTAGTCAAAGGCATTACCAAAGCTGCGATTAGGATTTCTACTAAAATTTGAAACCTCATATCGAACAGTAATGTTGACACGAATCTATTACCTATGGTCTTTTAATTCAGGTATTTATAAAAATAATACAAAATGAAAACTTTTCTTCATGAATATGATCTACCAGATGATGTAGTATTTGGCCAAACTGTTGCAATAGATACTGAAGCCATGGGGCTTAATCAGCATCGTGATCGGTTGTGCTTGGTACAGCTTACTTTTGACGGAATTAATGTTCATCTTGTGCAATTTCCAGAGGCTGATTTTTCTAAGTCGCCAAACCTGAAAAAATTACTGACCGGATCAACTCAAAAGATTTTTCATTTTGCTCGATTTGATGTGGCAATTTTGCAGTATTCACTTAAGTGCAGAATTCAAAATGTTTATTGCACAAAAGTAGCAAGCCATTTAGTACGCACCTTTACACACAAGCATGGACTAAAAGATTTATGTAAAGAATTGCTAGGTATTGAAGTTTCAAAGCAAGAGCAAACCAGTGATTGGGGCGCCAAGACCTTAAGCAAAGATCAGATGCGCTACGCAGCAACTGACGTAGTGCACTTACATAGCTTAAAGCTAAAGCTTGATGCCATGTTAACCAGAGAAAATCGCCATCACTTAGCTAATGCAACATTTGAGTATCTTCCATTTAGAGCTGAACTTGACCTATTCTACGGGCAAAAAGGCGACCTTATGGCTTACAAAATTGAAGACCAAGGATAGTTATGATGACAGCACCAACTATAATTAATGCGCATAAAATTCTTGAAGCCGGACGCAAAGCAGTGGTTCAAGAATCAGAAGCGCTAGCGCACCTAGCTGCTAGCTTAGATGACAAATTCACCTCAGCGGTTGAGCTTTTATCTCAGCAAAATAGTCGTGTTATTGTAAGCGGAATTGGCAAAAGTGGGCATATTGCACGGAAGATTGCAGCAACCTTTGCAAGCGTTGGTCAACCAGCGTTTTTCGTACACCCTGCAGAAGCTAATCATGGCGATTTAGGGATGATTACACCTGAAGACAGGCTTTTGTTATTGTCTCACAGCGGCGAAACCGTTGAACTAAAGCCCATGCTTGATTACAGCCGACGTTTTCATATACCGGCTGTAGCAATTACTGCAAAAGAAAATAGTAATTTAGCAAGCATTGCAGATATTACGTTATGTTACCCTACAGTGCCTGAGGCATGCCCAATGGGCCTAGCCCCAACCACATCAACAACAATGATGCTAGCGTTGGGAGATGCACTTGCCGTTGCCATGCTGCACACGCGCAGCTTTAGTTCTACTGATTTTCGTACTTTTCATCCTGGTGGAAACTTGGGCAAGCAATTATCACGAGTGCGCGATTTTATGCATACTGATGATCGTCTTCCAATTGTTCCTATGGGCACCTTAATGCAAGAATGCTTGATAAGAATGAGCTACTTTGGTTTTGGGTGCGTAGCTGTAATTGATACAGATGGAAAAATGCTTGGTGTTATCACCGATGGTGACTTACGCCGTCATATGCATGCAGGACTGTTGAATGATACCGTAGAAACAGTGATGAGCCCAACCCCAACAATGATATCTGCTGATATTCTTATGGCAGAGGCGTTAGCAATTATGCAAGACAAGTCCATTACCAGCTTATTCATAAGTGCAAACGATAAACCTATCGGTATTTTACACATTCATGACTGCCTACGCGCTGGAATTATTTAGGTAAAATATGGTACCATAAGCTTCAATTTTAGAAGCGATGGTGTGTTGATGTTTAGTTTGCCTGTACGACTTGTGATTGCTGTCACTTTAGCATTTTTTTTATCAAGCCATCTTAATTCCAATACCGTTAGTATTTTCTACACCATAAGTGTCGTTTTAAAAGACGTACTGATGTTGCTTCTGCCATTTGTGGTGTTCAGTTACCTATGCTCAGCTGTATTGAGCTTGCAAGGCAAGGCTACCTCTTTAATTTTCGGCGTTTTTGGCTTAGTTATTATTTCTAACGTCATAAACGTATTTACTGCTTACGGAGCAGCCCAGGCTTTTTTTGGGTTTTTAAAGCCCATTAGTTTGGAAGCCATTCAGAGTCAAAGCACCATAGAAGCTTTGTGGCGCCTTCCATTTTCATCATTTTTAACTGCTGATAAGGCTATGTTCTTAGGATTAATTATTGGCTTCATTGGCAATTTATCAGGTGCACGGTTAGTTACTCAAGCGGTTACAACGTTGAAAAATTGGACAACTATTGCTTTAAATATTGCTTTTATTCCATTTCTGCCCGTTTATGTTTTTGGATTTGTTTTGAAAATTGGCTTTGAAGGAGCGTTGGGCACTCTTGCGACCGCGTATGCGCCTGTGTTCTTTTTAAGTTTTGTAACAATTCAAGCATACTTATTTTTCTGGTATGCGGTTGGCTGCAATGGCAACATAAGAGCAACTTTCGCTGCTATACGCAATATGCTACCCGCGTGGCTTACTGGCTTTAGCACCATGTCTAGTGCTGCAACTCTACCAGTAACACTGAAATGTGTTGAAGCCAACACCCGTAACCCACAGCTAACAAACTTTGTCGTGCCTGCTACTGCTAATGTTCATATGATTGGAGATGGCATTAATATTACCCTAACCGCGCTTGCGTTGCTTGCTATGTCAGGCACACCGCTGCCAAGCTTTACAGCATTTTTGGCATATGTTGGTGCCTATGTTGTAACCAAATTTTCAGGAAGCGGCGTACCTGGTGGTGGCATGATAATTCTATTGCCTGTTGTGGAAAAGCATTTAGGACTATCCTCAGAACTATGCAGCCTTGTAGCAACCCTCTACATTCTTCAAGACTCGCTAATGACTGCAAGTAACGTTGCAGGTAACGGTGCGCTTGCTCTGATTGCCAACAAACTATTCGCTAAAAAGTTTATTTCGTCAAAAGATGAAGAATTGCTTGGGGCATAAAAACAGAGGTAATCCCCCAAGTTGTTCAAATCCTAAACGCTTATACAAACTTAGCGAAGGAGTCATGTTTTGAGCTATAACTGTTTTGTGACCTAATTCTTTTGCAATGTTCATTCTGTATTCGACCAACGCTCTTCCAATGCCTTGTTTTCTAAAATCAGAGAGGACACAAATCCAATACAGACCAGCTTGATCATTTACAAGTGATAACATAGCGCACCCAACCGGCTGCTCATTAAAATAGGCTAAAAATAAACGAATTTTAGGATGTTTCAGTGCCGGTTTCAAAAAATTAAAAGCTAGCTTCTCCTGATGAGAAAAAACAGCAGATGCAACTTTATCAAATACCAATAAATCATCTGTATTTTCTACATACCGTATTTCAACTAGAGGGTTTGGGATGTATTTCCAAATTTGTAGATCTTTAAAAATACTTGCAATTACAAAATCTATCTTTGTTAACCGTTGCTCTTCTGCAAATATTTCAAAATCTGCTTCCATTTCTTTTGATGGAAAACACATGAAAGGAATATTTTCACTTTCTAATTTATTAATTTGTGTATGATTTTTTGTGTCAAAACGAACAAGATTGAATACGGGTGATGGGTAACCAGAGATAATGCTAGCATCTTTCTCGGTTGTAACTTTAGAGTTGTTTAAATATCCAACTTGTTGATTTGTTTTTATAAGGTGGTCAAAAATTGCATGCTTATCCATAAAATTCCGGATTTTTAACTAATGTTAAAAAGCTAACAAGAGAATAAGTTTTAAGCTGTCCGGAATTTTTACTTACATTGAAGCATAAGCTCTTGTAATTTAACTTTGCTGCTCACACCACTTCTGGCTTTAATTCTATTCAAATACGTTTCCACGGTGCGCGGTGAAAGTTGGTATACATTTGCAATTTCTTTATAAGACTTGCCTTGCAGCTTTAAAGTTAAACATTTCCGTTCTTGTGGAGTAATATACACATCACCAAACGAATATGGTTTTTCAGTTTCAATACACATACTCTTATAGTTAACATCTCTGTTTATTTCTGGAAGAAAAACAGAGTGCTGTCTCATTGATTCAAAAAGATCAGAAGCATGGATGCTAAATCCTGTCATAAATTGTTCTATGGCCTGCATACGGTTCATATAATAGGAAGATGGATTAGGACAGTCTTGAGGCATTGCAACCGCGATCATATCGTAATAATCGCGATATCTTTTAACCAAAGTAAGACCATGGTGCAAGCTGTGATATTCCCTTGCTAAGGTAACTGGCTCACGCGGAAGTTCTTCGTCCCACGAAAACCAGTACGATTGCAGTTGAGATTGACCTTTCTGACATGAAGAAAAAATCACGGGGGCATCTAAGTGGATAAATCTTAAAAATAAACTAAGGTCACTGAGTAAAAATGAAATGCTTCCATCTTTGTAGCACCGTAAATATTGAAAATAGTTTAATCCATGAGAATTCAAAAAAGCATTAGATGCTTCTCTGACCATGGGGGTTAAATTTAGTAGCGTATGGTTATTTTCTAATTTAATCATATTTGATACATTCACAAAAAAAGCCCGCTTAAAAAGCGGGCCCTAAATACTGTAGATAACGTTTAATTAGGAAGCGATTGCCTTTAACCGTGCAACCAAACGAGAAACTTTGCGTGAAACGAAATTCTTATGAATAATTCCTGTTTTCGCAACTTTCATCATAGCGCTTTCAGCTGCAACCACTGCTACTTTAGCTTCTTCGAAAGAAACTGCAGGAGTGTTGTGCATGCCTAATGCCTTTTCGGCTGTCTTTACACAAGTGCGCATACGAGTCATACGATTACGGTTTACACCAGTACGACGTTCTGTTTGACGGATAGCTTTTTTTGAGTTTTTATGATTGGCCATGTTCAAATTTCATTTATATCTTGTGTACTTTATAGGAAATCTTGGCAACTTAGTCAAGAAAAAAGCGACATCAATTTTAGTTACAAAGAAATGAGAAAAACTTAAGATGGCTCCCCGGAACGGACTCGAACCGCTGACCCAGTGGTTAACAGCCACTTGCTCTACCGACTGAGCTACCGGGGAACACACTTCTTTCTTCTACCAGAGCTT
>CAYUNR010000067.1:0-5959 GCA_964446295.1 uncultured Candidatus Finniella sp.
TTTGGGTGCCATTTCATGACACAGTAAAATTGGCAGAGCCCTTAAAAATAAGCCAAGTTTTAGACGACGTGCAAAAAGACCTTGAGTCTTCGCTGTTTGACATGACAAAAGAAAATCCAAAAGCATGCCCAACATGTAGTGAAGGCCAACTTTCATTAAAACTTAGTAAATTTGGTCCTTTCCTTGGTTGCAACCGTTACCCTGATTGCAAATACACAAAGTCACTTAACGGAACTGCTAACTCTGAAGAAGGGTTACAAGAAGCAAACGACGTTATTGTATTGGGTCAAGATCCTAATCTTGGAGTTGATATAACCGTTCGCAAAGGACCTTATGGGCCTTATTTGCAGTGGGAACAAAAAGATGTGAAAAAGCCGAAGCGTGTTAGTATTCCACCTGGGTTTGATCCTTACACAATTCCTTTAGAACAAGCGCTAAAATTGGCAGCTATGCCTTCGCCTATTGGAAAGCACCCTGAAACTCAGGAAGATATTCTTGTAGGCATCGGCCGCTTTGGTCCTTATTTAAAATATGACGGTGCGTTTACTTCAATTCCTAAGGCTTACAATTTCATGGAAGTTACATTGGAAGAAGCATTAGCTATTTTGGAAAAGAAACGCAATGCCCCACCAAGGGCTGGATTTAAACCAAAAGCTAAACCTGCACCAAAAGCAAAAGCAGCAGCAAAAAAGAAAAGCTAAGAACATCTGGTTCATAGCTTTTCTTTTTTAATCAAGAAGAAAAATTTTCCATAAAAGTTTTAGTGAAATGCATCAAATCACTTTTTTCCATGGTAGCACCACACCACACTCGAAAACTGGGCTTTGAATGCGCATGATTTACAATATCAAACAATAAGCATTTATCAGCTAAAGGCTGTGCAAACGCTCGGTATTCGTCAAAGCTTGTAAATTTATCTGCATAAAAACAAACTGACCCACCTTTAGCCTGCGCATCAGGTGCAGCCATAGGAGATAAACCTGGCGTGTTAACTACCCAGTCATAAAGGAATGAAACATTATCTGCTGCTTTTTTGTACAAGCCACTTGCACCACCCAGGCTATCAACCCAATCAAGCGCACACTCAATATCTGCTAGCGATAACATTGAAGGGGTGTTTAATGTTAGCCCATCAAAAACACCGTAATTAACCTTGTCACCAATCCACAAACTCATAATCCTTGGGATAGGCCAGCTAGGCACATAAGTTTCTAATTGACGCAATGCACGAGGGCTAAGGGCCAACATGCCGTGAGCAGCCTCTCCGCCCAAGCCTTTCTGCCAAGAAAAAGCCACGACATCAAACTGAGAAAATGGTATTTCAAAACAAAAAGCTGCTGCCGTAGCATCAACAATAACTAGGCCTTTGCGATCTTGCTTAATCCAATCAGTATTTGAATATGCTACCCCTGTAGTTGTAGCGCTGATTGCCATTACTAAATCACGATCTGGGTTATGGTGCAAAGCAGGAAGCGTACCATATTCTGCCTCAATCACCTTTGCATCAATTTTAAGTTGATGCTTAATATCGTAAGCCCATATCTTGCTAAACACATCCATCACATGCACATCTACACCACGGCTGCCCAGTAAGCACCACATAGCCATTTCAATGGCTCCTGTTGCCGAAGCAGGAACAATTGCAAGTTTATAGTCATCAGGAATATTTAAGAGTTTTTTTTGACGCTCAATAATAGATTTTAGATGCGTTTTAGCAATGTCACTTCGATGAGATCTATTTAAAAATGGACGGTTCAATTTATCCAAAGACCACCCCGAATATTTCACGCATGGTCCCGAGCTAAAGTATGGCCGCATTATCAATCCTTTTGAAAAAGATACCGTAGTGTCTGTCCTATTCTACTTAAAAAGAAAGATCTTGGAACGTCCTTTTTTACAACCAAGGGAATAATCACTGGCTCATTCCAATCAGGGTGAGTAACCGTAACTTCACCTACTTGGTCACCTGCTTTAATGGGCGCTTCTAAAGAACTTTGATATTTAATCACTGCTTTGACCTGATCAGTTCTATTACGATGCATTGTCAGGGTATGTTTTCCTGGCTCTACTTCTACCATTTCTTGAGAGCTATAACGAACAGGTAATTCAATAATAGGTTTATTTGCTGGCATAATTGTGTAATTAGCGAAAGTCCCAAAACCCCATTGCAATAATCTATATGCTTCGTCTGCACGTTGTTTCATTGATCGTAAACCTGCTACCACTAAAAACAATCTGCGACCATTTTGCACTGCTGACGCGACCATGCCATATCCTGGACGTTCTGCATGACCAGTTTTTACACCGTCACAACCAATGTTTTTTTGCAGCAATACATTTCTATTAGGTTGCGTAATGCCACGATATGTAAAATTTAATTCCTTATATATGCCATACCATTCAGGAAAATCATCAAGAGTGCGCTTGCTCATAATCAGCAAATCATGAGCTGTGGTTTTATGACCTTCTTCTGGCAAACCACTTGCATTTTTAAATTCGGTCTGAGTGCAGCCCATTTCTTTTGCGACATGCGTCATATCCGCAGAAAATGCGGATTGAGTACCACCCAAGAATTCAGCCAAGGCAATAGCAGCATCATTTCCTGACACAACAATCAAACCTTTCAATAAATCTTCTACTGGAACTTGATCACCAACTTCTAGAAACATATCACTACCCTCCATTTTTCGAGCATTACTTGAAATGGTAACGAGTGAAGATGGTTTTATACGATTTTCGTTTAGGGCTTTCATAACCATATAGGCTGTCATAATTTTAGTCATTGAAGCTGGTTCAAGCTGTTCAGAAGCATTTTTTTCAAGTAGAACCTTTCCAGTTTCATAATCAACTAAAAGTGCATGAGTAGAATCAACCTCAATTCCATAAGGTGCCAAAATATTATCTTTTGGCTCATCTTTTTTTGATTTCTCTTGAGGTTTCTTTGGTTTTATATTTTTAATAATCGTTGGCTTTTTAGCCTTTGCTTCCGCTTCATAAACTGAACAACTGATCAAAATAATCAATAAAAACCTAAGAAATAACATGCTAATCCTTTATCATAATTGCTTGCGCATACCCTTTATCTCGGGCCTGCTTCAAAATTTGTTGAGAGAGTTGATTGTCAAAAGGCCCAACTCTTACGTTATAAAGCATTTGACCGCTCGGATGAAGAGTAGATTGCACCGATGCATTCCATGTTTTTGGCAGTGCAGCGGCAACATTTTGCGCATTTGCTTTTTGTACGTAGGCTTCACCTAAATTAACGTAGGTATTAAATTTTCCGATGCCATTTGCTGCTGGATTTTTTGCAATAGACTGCTTTGCAGGAGCAACAGACTCAAGAATATCATCTAAAGATGTTGATTGATCAGGTGTCACTTGTTTTTGATGTGTTTTAGCAGGCGCAGGTTTAGTGGCAGGCGTTGGCCCTTCTGTTACTGCAGCATTATGCCTGCCTGCGATTTCATCCTGGTAAACTTCCTGCCAGGTTCTCCCGTCTTTCATTTTACCACTTTTATTACCGTTCTTCGCCAAATAATCAGACAGCATTCGGCTTTCACCTGAAACACTTTGTACCCTTACAGTAACCAACCCCTTACTATAGCTTCCTAAAGCTTTTGCAGCACCTACACTTAAGTCAATGATGCGTCCTTCATAAACAAACGGCCCTCTATCATCTACAACTAAATTAATAGATTTCCCATTTTGCAGGTTAGTTACTTTTACAACTGTAGGAAGTGGCAATGTACGATGCGCAGCTGAAATGCCGTGCATGTTAAATTTTTCGCCATAGGGTTTTGGCTTTCCATGGAAACCTGGCCCATACCATGACGCAAGACCTGTTTGGTCATATTCATAAAATTTCTGAGGGTGGTGCCATTCGCCACGGCAATAATAGCTGTTAGTCGAGCCCTTACCTATGCCACCAATTGGCGTACGTGGCCCCGAAGGGCCACCACCAGCACATCCGACTAATAATAAAAATACAATGATTACGCAGTGCAAAAAAATACAACAAGATCAAGATAAGTACTTATTTATACTCGTTTTCATTTGATTATAACAAGGGATAAATACGCATGCCCTTATTTATCCAATCAATGGCAAGAATGTTTTATGTAACAATTCATTAGCACACAAAACTGAATCCACATAAATATCCATTGGCTGGCCATCCATATTAGTAATCACACCGCCAGCTTCACGTATCATTAGAACACCAGCTGCCATATCCCATGGCTTTAAACCTTGCAAAAAACAGACATCAAAGCGACCACTTGCCACATACGCTAAATCGAGCGCGCCTGCACCTGTATAACGAATACCTGAAATTTTTCCATCAATTTCTTTGACAACCGGATGATCATAATCACAACATACTAGTAAAGATTCTAAATCTCGACGGCTTGAAACTCTTAACCGTTTTTGGTTGCAAAATGCACCCTTGCCTTTTTCAGCCCAAAACAATTCATCCAAAATTGGCTGATAAGTCACGCCGGCAATAATTTCGCCATCAAATTCCAAAGCAACAGTTATGGCAAAGTGAGGGTTACTATGCAAAAAATTTGTTGTGCCATCTAGTGGATCAATAATCCAACGATGTCTTGGATCTCGCCCCTTAATTTCGCCAGCTTCTTCGCATAAAAAACAAAAATCAGGTCGAGCTTTTCGCAATTCATCAATAAGAATTTGCTCTGAACGTTTGTCAGCAGAGCTTACAAAATCACCAATTGATTTTCGTGTAATTTGCAAATGACTTAGTTCACCGAAATCACGTACAAGACCACGCGCGGCCTTGTAAACAGCCGCAGACATAACATTAATTAGGGCAGATTTTGGAGTTTGTGATGTTCTGGCCATTACTAGTCTTTCGCGCGCTCTACGTATGTTCCATCAGCTGTGCGAACAACTACCCTAGTACCCGATTCGATATGCGGAGGAACCATAATACGAACACCATTCTCGAGCATTGCAGGCTTAAATGATGAAGTAGCTGTTTGACCTTTCACAACAGGATCTGCCTCTGTAATAGCTAATACAACTGTGTCTGGTAATCTTGCAGAAATAGGGGATCCTTCGTGCATACATAATTCTACAATCATATTATCTTGCAAATATGCGGCAGCATCCCCTACGAATTTTTTAGAAACATTTATCTGATCAAAGTTTGTTTGGTCCATAAATACTAAGTCATCCCCGTCAGCATACAAATACTGAAACGGTATTTGGTCAAGGTGCACACGCTCAACTGACTCTGCAGAGCGGAATCGTTCATTGAGTTTTGTACCATCGGTGAGGCACTTTAATTCAACCTGCATGTAGGCTCCGCCTTTTCCTGGCTGAGTATGCTCAGTTTTTACAGCAGTCCATAGCTTACCTTGATATTCAATAATATTGCCTGGACGAATTTCATTTCCTGATATTTTCATAATTGCTCTGATGCTCCTTAGATACTGCATTATAGTAGGTATAAAAAAACCCGCAACCAAATTGCTGCGGGTTTTTTAGGAAGGAAGCGATATTAGTTAATAACTGTAATCGCAACGCGGTTTTGAGCATGAGCTAGCTCAGTATCAGAAACAACTTCCAATTTCTCTTTTCCGTAAGAAATTGTTTTTAAGCGGCTCTTATCAATACCAAGTTTTACAAGTTGCTTCTCAGCTTCATTTGCACGACGTGCGCCTAGAGCTAAGTTATAATCACGTGTTCCACGTGCATCGCACTTACCTTCAACAGTTGCTGTAGTTGAAGAGTAAACTTTCAACCAACCAGCTTGTGCTTCAAGGTCTTTCTTAGCTTCAGCTGAAAGAGTTGAGCTGTCGAAATTAAATAATGCGCGATCTTTAACAGTTTGTTTGAAATGACCAGGTGTGCCTGGAGTAGCTGCTGCGTTCGCATCTACTTGGCATGTGTCTGAACAATCACAACCAATTAGTAATAGCGCAAGCGCTACTGAAGA
>CAYUNR010000068.1:0-5387 GCA_964446295.1 uncultured Candidatus Finniella sp.
TTGGCTCACCTGAAATGCTATCGGTGCTATTCACAGCCGTTGGCGTAGCATGTGCGTACCAAATTATTGCCATCTATGTAGCTAGCACATATGTGCGAGAACGCCATGTAAGCATTACAACCGCTTTAGCTAACATGATTATTATGACGTTTGGATATTTCTTCCATACTGTAATTGGCATTATGATGGGTGATCACCAATCTGGTGGTAACTTCAGCCATGAACAATATCAATATGGTTTAAGCATTATCCCCATTTGTTTATTCATAGCTGCAATTGGATTTATGATTCAGTTAAAAAGAAACAAAGCCTAACTACCCTTTTGTCCTCTGGTGCCTTGGCAGATGTCTTGGCACCGGAGGACATTTTTCACGAAACTAGTTAACGTAAGCTGTAATATACGTTATGTTCTAGAAGAACAGTTTACGCAATGAATTCATGTCTTTTGGTACTTTTTTAGCTTTATCGTTTAGTTTGTGTTTGCGATTCGTTTCTCGCATCGCTTTTTCTGCATTATTGGGGTATTATATAGATAAATTCATGGGTACTTCTCCGTGGTTTATGGTTGCATTCACCATGGTTGGGGTATACTTGGGTTGGTTATCATTAGCAAAAGTAAATATTCGAAAAGAGCCTGATGCTTGATCCGCTACATCAATTTCAAATAACAAAAATCATCCCATTATCAGTGGGAAGCTGGGATATTTCATATACAAATTCAGCCCTTTGGATGACGATTGGCCTAAGTTTTGTTTGCTTATTTTTCTATGTTTCTTTACGCAAAGAAGCAATTGTTCCGGGGCGCTTACAAGCTAGCGCTGAACTTACTTTTACGTTTTTGTCGGACATGGTAAAAACCTATATTGGGCGCGAAGGCATACCTTTTTTCCCGTTTATATTCACGCTTTTTTGGTTCGTGTTAATGGGCAACCTATTAGGACTTATTCCTTATAGCTTTACGTATACAAGTCATATTGCTGTTACCTTTTCATTGGCAATTGTAGCATTTATTGCTGCAAATGTGGCCGGATTTAAGAAGCATGGGTTTGGGTTATTTCACCTTTTTTTGCCAAAAGGCATCCCTGTATTTTTGGCACCATTAATGATTGTTATTGAATTAATTTCATACCTAGCACGTCCTTTTAGCTTAAGTATTCGTTTGTTTGCCAACATGATGGCAGGACATTTAATTTTAAAACTTTTTGCTAGTTTTTCTGCAATGCTTGCTGGATCTTCGCTTGCTGTCTTGGGTATAGTGCCATTATTATTGAATATTGGCGTAACAGGATTAGAGTTTTTGGTAGCAGTACTACAAACATATGTGTTTACGTTACTAACATGCTTATATATTAATGATGCAATTAACTTACATTAGAAATTAAGGAGAACATTATGGAAATCGCTGCAGCAAAAATGATTGGTGCTGGTCTGGCAATGACCGCAGGTCTTGGCGCTGGTATTGGTTTGGGAAATATTTTTAATGGAATAGTAACGGGTATTGCCCGCAACCCTGAAGCAAAAGATGATATTTTTCGTGCAGGATTAATTGGAGCGGCGCTTACCGAAGCGATTATGCTTTTTGCACTTGGCACAGCCATGACAATGTTGTTTGCATTCTAAGCTATGCCTCAGCTTGATATAAGCACATATACGCCACAAATATTTTGGCTGATCATTATTTTTTCGATAATGTTTGGCATTTTTATTGGCGTGTTTTTGCCTAAACTATCAAGCATTTTTCAAAAGCGTTTTGATTCAGCAAAGCATGCAGACCAGCAGATTCAAAATCTATCAGAAGCAACAGCACAATTGCAAAAAACCTATGATGAAAAAAAAGAAATCGCATTAAAAGACGCACAAAACTATATTGATGAAGCATTATCAAGCATACGCAAAAATCACGAAAACCAACTTCAGAGCTTAGAACAGGATATTCAGCAAGAACTGAAATTACTGCAGAAAACCTATAAGCAACAACATGCTGATTTTGACGAAACGTACAAAGATATTATTAATGAATCTGTTATACAAATTCTGAATAAATTAGGAGTAAAAAATGGACGCTAGTTTTTTTATTCTCATCAGCTTTTGTGTGTTTGTTTTTATATTTGTAAAAAAACTTTGGCCAAATGTGTTAGAACTTTTAGATCAGCATATTGCAGACATTAAAAATGAGATTGCTAAAAAAAAATCTAGCATTTCAGAACATGAAAAATTAAAAATACTTTATCAAGACCGGCTACAGCACTTACATAAAGAGATAGAAGAACTAAAAACATCAGCTATTCAAAAATTTGATTTTTTAAAAATGAAGCTTGATACAGAGCTAGAAGTGCAGCATGCATACCGTCAAAAAAGTTTTCAGCAAACTATTCACAGAATGCAACGACAACAACGAAAAACTCTACAAGCAAGATGTGCAAGTGAAATTTTAGAGCAGATTAAAGCTGAACTTAAAAAAAACCCATCATTTAATGACGATTATATGGTATCACTACTAAAATCATACAAAGAAGCTGATAGTGTGCAATCATGACTCGTTGGAATAATGAAACCCTAAAAAACGCTTTAAAACTTAATATTTCTTTTCCTGTTGCAGCCCATACTTTGTGTGTTGATAGTCGTCAATTACAACATGGTGATATCTTTATTGCCCTTCCAGGAAAACAAGACGGTCATAGTTTTGTGCGTCAAGCACTTGATAAAGGCGCTTCTTGCGCCATTGTCGAGCGTGCTCCTGAAAACACTAATGATCAAGATAAACTCATTTATGTGAACAGTACGCAGCAAGCACTTGAAGATCTTGGAATTTATGGCAGATCAACAGCGACAAAACTAAAGGCTATTGCTGTCACTGGAAGTGTCGGAAAAACCACGACCAAAGAAATGTTGCGTTCAACCCTACATCACTTTGGCCCAACGATTTATTCTAAGGCTAGCTATAATAACCATCTTGGTGTGCCATTAAGCTTAGCTCTATTACGACAAGATAGTGAATTTGGAATCTTTGAAGTCGGCATGAATCATAAAGGGGAAATTGCGCCACTTTCAAGAATGGTTGAGCCTGACATTGCTATTATAACAACGATTGCCCCATCACATATTGGCAACATGGGATCTCTTGAAGATATTGTTGATGAAAAATGTGAAATTTTTGCCGGCATGAATCAAAACGGAAAAGTGCTATTACACGGTGATCACCCATTAATTGATCGCATGAAAGATAACGCCCAAAAATATGAAATAAAAAATGTGTTCACAGCAGGGCGTAAAGCTGGGTTAGATGCGAGGCTTTTGCATTATCAACCTATGCAACAAGGAAAGCGTTCATTAATTACTGCAGAAATTTTCGGGAAAATTGTAGCGTATCCATTACAATTTGCTGGAGAACACTATGCATTCAATAGCCTATACGTGCTGCTTACCGCTGAAATACTTGGACTAGACCTTGGGCAAGTTATGCAACAATTAGCAAAAGTGCAGCCGGTCACAGGGCGAGGGCAAATGTTAAATTTACAACTAACAAATGGCCAAACTATTTTTGTTTATGACGATGCTTATAACGCCAATCCAGCATCTATGACAGCTGGTCTAAAATCTTTTTGTTCCATGCATCATGATGGACGAAAAATCGCTGTAATCGGTCAAATGGGTGAATTAGGCGAAAACAGTGATATGTACCATATTGAAATCGGGAATTTTCTTAATACTCTGCCTATTGATTGCGTTCATGTGATTGGCACAAATGCAAAATGCCTTTTTGATACTATTAACAAAGAAAAGCGCGGTCTTTGGTTTGAAACCGTTGATGAACTTAAGGAACGATTCATTCATACTTTAAAAGGTAGAGAAAGCATTTTCTTAAAAGGCTCTCTGTCACAGCGCCTTCCAGAACTTGTGATGCACTTAAAAAGTCAACTAAAAGCGGTTGCTTGACGCACCAAACTTTAAAAAAATCGTAGTGCCATTAGTCGCATTAAAATTTCATTGAGGATCTAAAATTAAGACTTTCATTTTTTAAGGCTTGAACAATTTTAGCCAGTCTGCTTTTTTAGTATGATATGTGACCTTTAGAAGTAGTGTTATTTAAGTGAATTTATCTAATATAGACTTGGGCATTTTAGTCCTATATGTTGTTGCTGTTATTTCTATTGGTTGGATGGCAGCCAGAAAAGTTAAAACCCTAGATGATTTCGCAACAGGTGGACGTCAGTACACCAGTTTCTTTATCACAGCGACTTTGGCCTCGTCTTTTATTGGCGGAGGTTTCACCACCGGACTTGCAGAAAAAGTTTATACTTTGGGCCTAATTTACGTAATTGCCTTATGGGGATTTAGCTTAAAAGAAATTCTAGTTGCTAAGTTTATTGCGCCTCAAATGGTTAACTTTCCAACAGCCTACTCTGTTGGTGACATCATGGGGCAGCTATATGGAAGAAGAGCAAAAGTCTTCACTGGTGTATCTGCATTCTTAGTTTGCGCCGGAATTTTAGGCGCGCAATTAATGGCGTTTGGACATATTTGTAATGTGCTTTTAGGAATTTCTTCACAGCTTGGAGCATTCATTTGTGCACTAATAGTAATGGCATATTCAGGATCTGGCGGTATGCGTGCTGTTGTTGCAAATGATACTTTGCATTTTTGCGTATTAATGGTTTCCTTGCCTTTGGTATTTTTCTTTGGTGTTCAAGCGATCGGTGGTTTTGAAAAATTGTACTTTTATAGCACCGTGAACTTTTCTAATGATGTTCCTTATTCTTCTATTGCCCTTGTTTTTTTAAGCTTTTTCTTTGGCGAAACACTTGTGCCACCATATGTTCAACGTTTATTGATTGGTAAAACCATTAAACATACAATTCGTGGCAATATGGCTAGCGGTATTCTTTCTATTCCATTTTTCTTAATGATTGGTTTGATTGGTGTTATTGCCTTAGTAATGAGCCCTGATTTAAACCCTAACCTTGCATTGCCTTATGTGGTTCTAGAAGTAATGCCCATAGGCCTAAAAGGATTTGCGATTGCTGGAATGATGGCCATTATTCTATCGTCTGCAGACTCATTCTTAAATGCAGCATCTGTTTCAATCACACATGATGTGCTAACCCCTGTGATGCCACGCTTAACAGAAGTGCAAAAATTATTAATTTCTAAATACTCAACCTATTTTGTTGCGGTGTCTGGTTTACTTTTCACATTATCGTTAGAGAGCGCGATTGATATTCTACTTGAAGCGTATATGTTCTGGACACCTGTTGTTTTGGTTCCTTTCGTAGCTGGCGTAATGGGCGTTAAACGTCCTAAAGAAGCCTTTCTATACAGTGCTGCTACAGGTATTGCCGTTATAACCATTATCCGTCTTCTTTCTTTGAAGCACTCTGCATACTTCG
>CAYUNR010000069.1:0-5236 GCA_964446295.1 uncultured Candidatus Finniella sp.
CTGCAGCAAAGCTAATATAACCAAGACCTGGCATGCCAGATTCTTGTGCCCATGAATTTAATTTATCAAAGAAACTTCTTGGTTGCCCTTCTGTGTTAGGCACACCAATACCGCGCACAACACCACCACCAGCTACCACTTTTGCAAACACTGAAAAGCCTGAATCTTTAAATATTTCAGAAACATCAGCAATTAATAATGGGTTACGGAGGTCTGGTTTGTCACTTCCGTATTTCAACATTGAATCATCAAATTTAATACGTGGATAAGGATAAGCACTTACAGATTTACCATTAGCAAATTCTTCAAAAACCCCTGTCAAAACAGGTTCAATTGCGTTAAATACATCATCTTGAGTCACAAAGGACATTTCAATATCTAACTGATAGAATTCACCTGGAGAACGATCTGCTCGCGCGTCTTCATCACGAAAACATGGTGCAATTTGAAAATAGCGGTCAAAACCAGCAACCATTAACAATTGTTTAAATTGCTGAGGCGCCTGTGGCAGTGCATAAAAATGTCCGGGGTGCATACGACTTGGCACCAAAAAGTCACGCGCACCTTCAGGAGACGACGACGTTAAAATAGGCGTTTGGTATTCTAAGAAATCCTGCGCCACCATGCGGTTACGAATTGATTGAATAACCTTTGAACGTAGCACAATGTTCTGATGCAATTTCTCACGACGCAAATCTAAAAATCTGTACGTCAGCCGCGTTTCTTCAGGAAAATCTGTTTCCGCGTTTACTTGTAATGGCAACATTTCTGAAACTGACTGAACAGTTGCTTTTTCAATTACTAGCTCAACATAACCTGTTGGCATTTTATCGTTAATAACTTCGTCGCTACGCTTTACAACTTTGCCATCAAAGGTAACCACAGTTTCATTCTTCAAACCTTCTACAATTGCAAAGGCTGCTGAATCACTTTGAAGCACGCACTGCGTAATTCCATAATGATCACGCAAATCAATAAATACCAAATTTCCATGGTCACGCTTGCGGTGAACCCACCCGGAAATGCGGGCCTGTTGCCCCACATTAGTTTCGCGTAATTCCCCACAGGTGTGAGAACGATAAATACTTGAGAAAGAAGACTGTGCCATAGATTACAAATTTTTATTGATTGACTTTATTTATAGCCAATTTTCAAGGCTTTAGGTAGTGCAATGCACAAATAAGCACATAAACCAACTAGGGCAATATATATTCCAGGCACAATTGCCAAATTAGTTAGGTGCCACAACGCAAGTCCAACTGCTGGAAAACTTCTTCCCAACGTTTCTGATCCAATTGCATAACCAATAGCCGTTGTTGTGTAGCGGTTATTCACCGGAAATTCTGATACATACCACCGGTGCAACGGAATACAAAAAGCAACACCCAAAGTAATAATAACCATTCGAATTATCACTGCTCCTAACAATTCCACAAAAGGAATACACCAGAATAAAATGGGCATAAGCACCATACTAACGACTGCAATTTTAAGCAGCAGTTTTTGCGCATCCATTTTACGCATTATTGTCCCTAGTAATGCCAATAATCCCATATCAAAAACCATCAAAAAAGTATTTGTTATCATCAGATCTTTTATGTCGATACTTGTTACAAGTGCAGCAAAACTATTAAAAAAAACAAATGGTGCGGAATACAAGATATAAGAAAATCCTGTGATCGGAATAAGTCTTAATATCCCACTGCTATTGAATTTTTCTTTAATCAATTCCTTTTTCACAAAATTTAGAACAACTTGACGACGTAGCCACCAACCTGCAACCCCAGTAATAACAGAACCATAAAATGGCCACTTCCAATATAACTGAGGGTTATCACAATAAAATAAAAAGCTTGAAACGCCGCAGGCAAACAATATGCCCATCATCGTACTGCTAAGGTAAAGACTTGTAATAGGGTGCTGCTGATCAACTTCTGTATTTTCCAGAACATATAGCCCGGCAATACTTGTCTCCCCTGCCCCAAAGAAATTTTGAATTCCACGCAAGACACACAAACCAATGGCCCCACCTACTCCCCAATGCTCATAAGGCTGCAATAGAGTGAAACACAAGGTAGTTACAGTCATTCCAGTAATTGTTGTGATTAGAGCTTCATGTGGCCCAACTATATCTGCTCGTTTTCCAAAATACCAAGCCCCAAGCGGACGTGTTATAAAGCCAATAATAACAATCCCATACCCTTGGAGCAGAGCGATAATTAGCTCACTGTTTGGAAAAAATAACGGCGCCAAGATAGGCACCAAAAACCCATACAATGATGTATCAAAATGATCGAGAATATTTGCCAAATACGTGGCAATGCGGGCTTTTTTCATGAACACTCCTTACGCTGGCATTAACCAGATCAAGTTATAAGGGTTGGCGAAGCCTCTCAGCCCGAACGTGGGCACCCCTGGTAATGTTGTGAAATTAATTGATTATTACAGTTTTGTCAAAAATAATGGATATGCACCGCAATTACTGCAGCTGCATATCCATCAGTACAAATTAAGCTAAAGTCGTTGGATGACAATCCTTAAAGAATCTAACCATGTTAAATTGCATTAAGAAATTTCGACCCTTTGCTCCTGTAGCACATCGACCATTATGTTCGATAATCATTCCAAAGCTTTGAGCAAGCAATGACTGGATTTCATCTTTTGCATGTTTTCCAACTTGCGCTTCAGTGAGTGGGTCATAGTGCATGCTTACAGCACGTAATGTCCACATAGCATTTAACAGATCATTATGCTCTCTACCATATATTTCTGCTTTATCCTTTGTGTACCTTAGGCCAGTTAATACTTCCGCTACATTTACTGCTAATCCGTCTTTGGTAATTCTTTCACTTATCCAATCAGTCATATCCCTTGCTGCAGCATTATACCCGACAATCAAAATACTAGGAGCTACAATACCACGCAATCTAAGCTGATCTGTAAGTAATTCAGAAACATCTACACGAAGAGCAGCTGGAATAACGCTGTCATCCCCATAGGCCATAATTTGTTCGTCTTTTGAGTATCCGCAATATTTTCTACCTGCAGCATATTCAATCTCTTGCGCAACATGAAGTGCATCAAGAGTCGTTTTAACCCTTTCAAAGTTCCGTTTAGCTTGTTGAGAAAACAGTTCAACAACTTTCGGAGGAGGCGGTGGAGCTGCAATCGGCATTTCTTCAGCTATAATAGGAGCAACTGTCATTTTCCCAGCTGCTACGCTCAGTGTTTCAACCACATGATCTACTGGAACATAACGAATCACTGATGCATTCCAACCGTCTACCCTAGCTGCGGCTAAAATTCCTGCTTTCCCAATAACAATTGAAGGCTGCGAGGTATATGGTGGGAGAGCTTCTTTTCTTGCCATAATCGCCGCTATTCTGCGAGCTTCTGCCAAATCGAAATGTAAAGGAGGCTCAATATTATATGAAGAAGACTCGGGCAGTATTTCTGCTAAAAATTGATATTCTGCAGCTTTTGGGTCAATACCATTACCATAAGAATGAAAAATATCTAATACTTCTTGTCTAACTGTTTTAAACTCTCCATTTTGACACTGAACAGCATTTGTATTCGTTAAGTACGCCAAAAGCGACCAATAAGCCTGATTTGTATCAATCAAAGAAGGATTAAGCACTTTTAACCGATTACTCTCAAACCTTAACTGATGAGCAAGGTCAAGATAATGAAACTGAGATTCCGGAGTTGTTTGTGAAATACAAATTGAATATCCATGATACGCTGCATAATTACTTGTAACACTTGGATCAGGAAGCGTTGTTGTATTCAAATAACCAATTAATTTATCAGCTTGAGCAAACAAGCCTTGATATACACGAAATTCTCTAGTAGCAAGGGCATCAAATAAACCCAACACTCTACCACGATTCAGGCTTGGTATTGTATCTAGAGCTACATGAAGTTGATCTATTCCCTGTGTTAAGGCTTGTTGAAAACCATCGTGCATTGTTGGCAAAATACCTTCTCGCGGCTTCCATAGAAGATATTCATGAAGCCCTTGAATTTTAGCCCCCATTTCTCTACAAACATTTGAAAAAAGGCTTTTAAATTTAAAATACAACTCTTTTTCCGCATAACTGGCAGGTGCATCGTATAGAAACACTCTGCGCGCGGATGCATCTTCTTTTGTTTCTGCTGCAGCATTAATTGCAGGCACCATGGCAGAGGTTGCCAACAAACCAAGCATAAGATATTTAAAAATTTTCATAATTATTTTCCGTTAAGTTTTAATATATGAAATATATAGGTATGTACTGAGATATTGTCAATAAATTTCAGGAAAGAAATCTAAAACGCGCACCCGCGTGCAACATCTTCAAATTCTTGCACTGTGCCTTTGCACATTAATACTGCATCACAGCCAGCCTGAAGTGATTTTCTGGCTTTATCTTCAAAACTTCCTGAAAGCGCTTTCATGGTTAAACAATCGCTTACTAAAAATCCTTTGAAACCAATCTCGTTCCGAATAATTAAATCAATCACATGGCTTGACTGTGTAGCCACATTTACAGCGTCAATATCAGAATAAATAACATGTGCAGTCATTCCCCATACAATTTTACTAGCTTTTGCCAATGCTTTAAATGGCACAAAATCTGTTTGATTTAACGTTGCATGGTCTATATCAACAACAGGCAATTCTTCATGGCTATCAACGGGTGCGCGTCCGTGCCCTGGCAAATGCTTAATAACTGGAATAATTCCACCGTCTTCTAAGCCCTTTAACATGGCAAGACTATACTCAGTCACAATTTTGGGATCAGCATTAAATGCCCGGTCACCAATAATGTCTGCCGCACCTTCAATTAATAAATCAGCACATGGCGCACAATTTACAGTAACTCCTAGTTCAACTAATTCATGAGCCATTGATAATGCATTATCATATACAGCTTGTGCAGAAGTTAAAGTTTTAGCAGCAGGACGTGGCAACCAATGGGGAGGTTTTAAACGAACAACCCTGCCACCTTCTTGATCAATAAGAATAGGAACATCGGTATGACTCACACACGCCTTAAGCTGGGCAATTAAAGCCTTCACTTGAATAGGTGATTCACAATTACGTTCAAAAAGAATAAAGCCCAAAGGTTGGGCTTTATTAAAAAAATCTTGTTCAGCTTGTGTAAGGGTTAACCCGTCACACCCATAAATAACAGGAAGCACGAATTAGTGGCCTCCGCCTTTTAAAGCTTTGACTAGCTCTTCACAAACT
>CAYUNR010000070.1:0-4996 GCA_964446295.1 uncultured Candidatus Finniella sp.
TCTTCTTCACTTGTCAAATATCGTTCAACACTTCCGCGCTGTAGTTGTGAATATACTCACTCACCCCCTTAACGTCAACATCTTTATTCATAAATTGTTAAGTTTTTTATAGTGATTTCTAAAATATTAGATAATTGAAATAATAGAATTGTATTGAGAATCAAATTAACCTTGGTGCTGTTGATTTGGCGACAAAATGCCGCGTGCGCGTTTTCTTTTAGATTTTAAAGATTTTTTTCGTAATAAAATACGCTATGCGTACTTCGCATAACGACGCCCCAGACGCAATTCACCATTGCCAGGATAGTCTAATACACCAAGCGATTCAGCCTCTAGGGTAAAGCCACAACGCTCTGCCACCTTAATGCTTTTAGTGTTTTCGCTATCGCATACAATTAAAAGCTTTTGCGCCTTCAAATGAATAAATACAAAATCCACTAATCCATTTAGCGCTTCAGTAGCATAGCCTTTACCCTGATGACTAATTGAACACCAATAGCCAATGTTCATGCGTCTAATGGTCCAATTGATAAAGCTAAGACTAATCCCACCAATAATTTGTCCATCCAAACAAATCACAAAGTGAAATGCTTTGCGCAAAATAAAGTCAGCATAAAAAGTACGCGCCGTGCTTTCGCTATCAGCTTGGCATTTTACTGCATCAACCCAAGGAAGCCACGCCCGAAGGCTATCACGGCTTTGTTCAATTTGAGCAAATAGCTGCGCACCATCACCTGGTTGCATTGGCCGTATGATCAACCTTTTAGTAGTAATCGGCATCGGAAAATCTAGAAGAATAGGCGACATAATCACCCCTACTTAAACGCTACCCTCGTCAGCATCATGCTGATGGTCTTTTATAAACCGGCGGTATTTCAAGTAAACCCAAGGGAATGTAGCTACATATAAACAAATGGTTGTACTTAAGGTTAAACACGGCTCGCTATAAAGGCAGCCAAGCAACACCACCACAACCAATACAACCGGAATTGCATGCTGTTGTGACAACGGCAATTTTTTTAATGATAGTGTCGGCACCCGACTAACCATTAACCCGCCAACAGCTACCATAATAAGCGCCACCCCTACCCCACTAAAGTGAATAGGAAATGTTAATTCAAAAATCAGGGGGCTAAGGGACAACAATGCAGCAGCAGGTGCTGGTGTACCTACAGAAAAATGCTTGCCCCAAATCGGCATTTTTGATTCGTCATAGGCCATAACATTGAAACGCGCCAAACGCAGTATCATGCAAACGCAAAAGAACAGTACAACTGCCCAGCCTGGGTTGCCCAGACTATGCAATGAGTAAAAATACATAATAAGTGCTGGCGCTACGCCAAAGTTAATAACATCAGCAAAGGAATCAAGCTCTGCCCCGAAGTGGCTTGATGTGCCAAGCATACGCGCCAAGCGTCCATCAACCCCGTCAAGAAAAGCCGCCAACAAAACTGCAAAAATTGCCCCTTCCCAGTTTTGAAGCAGCGCATACCTAATTCCGGTTAACCCGGAACACAAAGCGGTAACGGTAATGATATGGGGCAACAATGCAGTAAAGGGCTCTGCTTTTATGCGACGTTCCGCTAAATTCTTGCGGAAGCGACCTTTCAAAAGCCCTTTTTTCTTCTGTGGTGATTCTTTTCGTCTAATGACCATTAACGCTTAATCCCACGTCTTGCTGGTTCTTGATTGTTCATATCATGCAGAACGGTTTCACCTGCAATCATTCGTTGGCCTTCAACCACTAACGGCTCAGCACCTTCTGGAAGATAAACATCCATACGACTGCCAAAACGAATCAAACCAAATACCTGACCTGTTTCAACTGTTTCTTGAGGAGTAATATCGCAACGAATACGTCGCGCAATTAAACCAGCAATTTGCGCAAATGCAACGCGTTCACCACTTATGGTGTCAACAATCACTGTGTTGCGCTCGTTCTTTTCACTAGCTTTATCGAACGATGCATTTAAAAATTGACCTTCGTGATAAATAACATTGTGCACAGTACCTGCCACTGGAACACGGTTCACGTGCACATCAAACACATTAAGAAATATACTTACGCGTGTGCGTGGCGCATCACCCAATTCAAATTCAGCAGGCGGGACAGCTGTTACAATCAGGCAAACAACACCATCTGCTGGACTAACAATAAGCCCTTCGCGCAATGGAACTGTACGTGTTGGATTTCTAAAAAAGTACATGCACCAAGCTGTTAAAGCGGCGCCAACCCAACCTAGGTTTGGATTAATCATGGCTAATATAAAGGCCACAGCTGCAAAAATTGAAATGAATTTCCATCCATCACTATGAATTATTGATAAAAGATTCGGCATATTTAAAAACTATTGACTACATTTTCCTGACAACTACAGTGCCCTGGTCGCGGTTAATATTCAAGAGGGGATGTAAAAACTCAGCATTTGCCACCACATCCCCTTTTGTGAAATAATCTGGCATTGAAAAAAGCAATGCATATAATGGAAAAACAGCGAACACGCACTATTTATGGACGTCGCCAAGCACGCCCTTTAAAAGACACTCAAAAACATTTATTCGAAACGCTTTTCAAAGCAATTGAAATTGATCCATTAAATTTACCAACAAAATTCCCCAACGAAGTGATTTTTGAAATTGGCTTTGGTGGAGGTGAAAATCTTGCTCACCAAGCGCAAAAATACCCAAATGCTTTATGCATAGGCTGCGAACCCTTTGTAAATGGCATTGCGTCTTTATTACAAACAATAGAAGAAGAAAATATTAAGAACATTCGCATTTTTGCTGATGATGCCAATATATTGTTAAGAGCCCTGCCCGACCACGTTATCACAAAGGGCTTTATTTTATTCCCGGACCCTTGGCCAAAAAAACGTCATCATAAACGGCGCGTAGTTTGCCTGGAAAACTTACTACAGCTACATAAAAAAATGGCAAAAAACGCTGAACTAGTAGTCGCCACTGATCACCCAACCTATTTGGAATGGATATTAGACATTGCAGCACAACCAATGTTCAAAGATCATTTTCAAGCCATCAACACCCTTGAATGCTCTCGACCAAGCGAGGATGATATTCCCGTAACAAGGTATGAAAAAAAGGCGCTCGAGAATCGCCACGGCGCCTTTTTGATATTCAAAGCTCTTTAATTAAGCAGCTGGTGCAGCACCTGGTGCTTGAGGAACTTCTTCCTTAAGGCTCAGAGCACCACCGCTCATATCAAACGCCTTAACGCCTGAATCAACGCGTAGCCTCTCTAATACTTCAACAATTTTTTCTTGTTCAACTATTTTTTGAAGCTCGCCCTTTACCTCGTCATACTTTGGTGGTTCAATTGGACGCTTATCTTCTACGCGCACAACGCTCCAACCAAGTTTGCCAAGGCTGATTGGGTTTTGAACCAAGGTTGCTTTTGCTGCAGAGAAGACAACATTTGCAAAGTCTGCTGGAAGCTCATCGCGCTTCACATAGCCAATCTCGCCTTTTTTCTCTTTGGTTTTGTCATCAATTGACTTAGCTTTTACTAAATCATCAAAGCCTTTACCAGACTTGATTTCTTTAATAACTTCTTCAGCTTCTTCTTTTGTTTTAACCATAATATGACGTAAACGCACTTCCATTTGATTCTTAGGAAGAAGTTTCATCAACTCTTGATATTTTGTTTTAAGCATCGCGTCATTCACAACCTCAACAACTTTCTTGTCTAAGAAAGCTTTGTGCAATGTTGCTGAACGAACATCTTCTAACTTCTTAACCGTTGCTTTGTCTTTTTCAAGCCCAGAAGCTTTAGCTGCATCTAGAATAAGCTTCATGTCAACAAGACGAAGTGCCAATGGTTCGAAAATCTCACCAAATGGAGCTGCTTTAAGTTGAGGTGGCAATGTCTTTACTGCTTCCTTAACGTCTTTCAAAGTAACTGTGTGACCATCTTTAAATTTAGCAATAACCATTGTTTCATCAAGCTTTGACAAATCAACTTCTGGTTTTTTCACACCTTTTTCAGCGTCTTCCTTCATTTGTTCTGGCGTTTTTTCAACGATTGGCTTGCCATCAAGACCAGTAACTTCAACACCAGCTTGCTTTTTAATTTTGCTGATGACTTCAACTGCATACTTAGACATTAATGCCTTTGAAAGTTCAGCTTTAACCGCTTCAAATTTTGGCGCTTCTACTGGGCGCTTCTCACCAACAAGAACAACACTGAATCCGTTTGGCCCCATGTCAATTGCTTGTGGCAACACTGCTCCTGCTTTTGCTTCAAAAACAACTTTAGCAAATGCTTCTGGCAAATCAGCTTTACGAACATAACCTAAACTACCACCGTTAGCTTTTGTCTGTGGGTCAATTGATTTTTGTTTTGCTGTATCTTCAAATTTTGAAGGATCTTTTTCTAATTCTTTAACAATAGCTTCAGCATCTTCTTTGCTTTTCACGAGAATATGCTTTAGTTGCACTTCCATTTCATCTTTTGGAAGTTTAGCTTTTAGCTCTTCGAAATTCTTTTTTAGCTCATCATCAGTTAGTAACTTTGTAACTTCACCTTCGATAAACAATTTTTGCAGCATTGTTTCTGCATTTTTGTTCATTTGTTCAAGAACACCTGGGTCTTTATCTAGTCCAAGACCTGCAGCAGCTTTGTTCAGTATATGAGTATCAATCAAACGACGTAATAAGGCCGCATAAAGCTTTGAAAACGGACGATCTTTAACTTCTGATGGCAAAAGATTTAATTGTTCGTAAACCTGCCCCATTGTCATTTTTGTTCCGTCCGGAAATTCCGCAACAACTTTTGCTTGTTCGCCTTGAGGAACATCTTCAACTTTTATAGCATCAGCAGTAGCTGCTTCACCTTTTTGAAGTTCTTCTTTCGCAGGCTCGTTTACTTTTTCATCTTTTTTCTCGCAAGCAGTAGATAATGCCAACAACAAAGCCAGACTTAATTGACCTATTACTTTTTTCATGTAGAGTACCCTTTTTTACGTTTAAGTAACTAAAT
>CAYUNR010000071.1:0-4812 GCA_964446295.1 uncultured Candidatus Finniella sp.
GGGTTTGTGAATTTTGATATGTTGCCCTTTTTACTAACCCCGTAGACAAACTTTCTTGTGAAAGCTAATATTTGCCTGTGGTTCCCGTAGCTCAGCAGGATAGAGCGCAAGATTCCTAATCTTGAGGCCATGAGTTCGAATCTCGTCGGGAACGCCAACCCTAGAAACATTCTTTAATGAAAATTTAATAGTTTTTAATGTATTCTGGCCTCGTCTAGACTAGAGTTTTCTAGCTATACGTTTTTCCAAGGAATAGAAAATCATGAAGGTTATTGTCTATAGCACTAAATCATATGAAAGGGATTACCTGAATGAAGCTAATCAGGGTAAACATGAGCTTTACTTCTTGCCGGATATGTTGACATTAGAAACTGCAGATAAAGCTAAAGGTTACGATGGATTGAGTTGTTTTATTGTAGATTTTGTCAAAGAAGAGCTAATGGAAAAATTGGCAAAATTGGGCATTAAATTTATTACATTACGTTCAGCAGGATTTGATTATATTGATGGAGAAGCAGCTAAAAAACATAAAGTAGTGGTTTCTCGTGTTCCGAAATACGCTCCAGAAGCTATTGCTGAATTCGCTGTAGGTTTGATTTTAGTGCTTAATCGAAAAATCACAAAAGCTTATACGCAAGGATTACAGCACAACTTTACGATTGAAGGATTGTTGGGATTTAATTTGCATAAAAAAACGGTAGGTATTATTGGAACAGGTAATATTGGTGAGGCTTTTTCGAAGGTCATGGCAGGTTTTGGGTGCAATATATTGGCATGTGATCCTGTTGTTAATCATTCTTGTGAAAAATTAGGTGTGAAGTATGTGGAGCTAAATGAGTTGTTTGCTAAATCAGATATCATTAGCCTGCACTGCCCAAATACTGATCAGACTCGAAATATCATTAATGAAGAGGCTTTTGGCTTGATGAAAAAAGGCGTGATGTTAATTAATACAGCACGAGGTGGGCTTGTAGATACTCAAGCGCTCATTCAAGCGCTTGAATCAGGCAATGTTGGAAGCGCAGGATTGGACGTTTATACAAAAGAGCCAGGCTTATTCTATAGAGGCTTCCGTGATGAGCCAATTAATGACAAAGAATTTTTAAAGCTGCTTTCATTTCCTAATGTTCTAATCACGCCTCATTACGCATTTTTGACAGAGGAAGCTATGAAGAACATAGCACAGACAACAATAGATAACATTACGGCTTTTGAGATGGGGAGTCCTATTAATCAAGTCTACAAAAATTAATGCCTTGAATTAATGAAATTTCATTTATCTGAATAAGTATCTTGTGCGAGAATGCCAATAATAACGAGGGATAAAAGTTCACGTGTATTCATTATCTGACGCATTTCCATATACAGCATTAATGTTAGGGTTGGCATTATGCCCGTTATTGCTGCCAAAAATTTGGCATGCTTTTGAAAAACCGATTCTCGCAGCAATTGGGATTTGGGCGTTAGTGGTTATGGTGCAAGCTGAAGGTGCTCATCAAGCAATGCACAATTTTACTCATATGCTTTTGCATGAATATATTGCATTTCTAGCCATATTGTTTGCGCTTTTCGTAGTAGCAGGTGGTATTCATGTGCAGTTCAATGTGTCTGATAGCTTGAAAAATAATGTGATGATTCTTTTAAGTGGAGCTGTCTTGGCCAATTTTATTGGCACAACGGGTGCTTCAATGGTATTGATTCGTCCTTTTTTAAAGCTAAATCATAATCGTGCTTATAAAACGCATTTGGGTGTTTTCTTCATTTTTATTGTAGCAAATATTGGGGGCAGTTTAACGCCTTTGGGAGATCCTCCGTTATTTATGGGGTATTTGGCTGGGGTTGATTTTGGCTGGACTCTACAACATGGATGGATGCCATTTTTAATGATGATTACTTTTTGTTTAGGTGTCTTTGCATGTATTGACCGGGCAAAAAATAAACACACGGTTTCGCAACGTTATGATGTAGGCATTACCATTGAAGGTGGTATGAATTTTGTGTTGATGGGGGCGATTGTAGTGATTACGCTTTTAGCGCCTCACTTGAGTAATGATTCTATTGTGTCTGTTATGGGGGTCGGGATTTCCTGGCAGGATATTGTTCGTGATTTAGGCTATGTATTTATTGCTGGACTATCAATGTGGTTAACGCCAAAGCATATTCATGATCATCAGCATTTTAATTTTGAACCATTAAAAGAAGTGGCACGCGTATTTTTGGTGATTTTTCTAAGTCTTATTCCTATATCTGCAATGTTAAAGCTGGGCGATGATGGGCCATTTCGTGCATTGTTTAGTTTTGCGCATGAACAAGGAATGCCTATTGATGTGCGCTATTTTTGGTTGTCTGGTAGTCTGTCTGCCTTTTTAGATAACGCTCCGACTTATTTATTATTTTTCAAAATGGCTGGGGGTAATGCGCAAACATTGATGCATCAACTGCCATCGACCTTGTTGGCAATATCGTTGGGGGCTGTTTACATGGGCGCGATGAGCTATATTGGGAATGCGCCAAATTTCATGGTGCGCAGCATCGCAAAGCAAAGCGGCGTTGAAATGCCTAGCTTTGTAGGCTACATGGTTTGGTCGTGTGTTATTTTGCTTCCCATACTGCATTGCATTAGCCTTCTTCTTAAGCACTTTTAAAAACAGTAAAAAGCGTTTAGAAATAAGGGATCAAACAAAAAAGATTTACCATGACACGGGATTATAAAGACACGGTTTTTTTGCCGAAAACTCCATTTTCTATGAAAGCCAACTTGGCTATTCGTGAAAAAGATTTTTTAGCGTATTGGCAAAAGATTGATATTTATAATGCGTTGCGCACGCAGTCAAAGGGAAAAAAGAAATTTATTCTGCATTGGGGGCCTCCTTATGCAAACGGTCATTTACACTGCGGTCATGCATTAACCTACATCTTAAAAGATTTGGTTAACAAAACTTATCAGATGGCAGGATATGATGCGCCAGCTGTTCCTGGTTGGGATTGTCATGGTTTGCCTATTGAATTGAAAGTTGAGGAGCAATACAAAGCTAAAGGCCAGCGCAAAGAAGATGTTGATGTTTTGGAATATATTGAATCTTGCCGTGTTTATGCCACTAAGTGGATTGGTATTCAATCGGAAGAATTACAGCGCTTGGGCGTTATTGCTAATTGGAAAAATCCTTACATTACTATGGACTTTAAGAATGAAGCCAAAATTGCGGCAGAGCTTGGTAAGTTTTTAATGAACGGTGGTCTATACCGTGGGTTAAAACCTGTAATGTGGTCGGTTGTTGAAAAAACTGCATTGGCTGAAGCTGAGGTCGAATACCATGACCACACCAGCGATGCAATTTTTGTGGCTTTTCCAATTGTTACTTCAAGTATTGAAACGTTAAAAAATGCCCATGCGGTAATTTGGACCACGACGCCGTGGACACTCCCAGGAAATAGAGCCATTGCTTATGGCCATGATCATGCCTACACGGTTATTGAGGTGTTAGCTGGCACTGAATTAGTGCCAAGTGGATTGCGATTGCTTGTGGCTAAAGATTTGGTTGCAGATGTGGCAACGGCTTTAGGCATTGAAAATTATGGAATCATTGGTCATGTGAATGGGGAAAATTTAAAAGGAACAATTTGTCGTCACCCATGGCATGGAAAAGGGTACGATTTTGACGTGCCAATGTTGCCGGGTGCGCATGTCACAACTGATGCTGGTACGGGCTTAGTGCATACAGCTCCTGGTCACGGAATTGAAGATTTTGGTGTTGGTCAAGAATTTGGCATAGAAGTGCCAGAAACGGTACAAGGTGACGGAGTGTATTATGCTCATGTTCCATTGTTTGCAGGCAAACATATTTTTAAAGTTGGTGCAGATGTTCTAGCAGCACTAAAAGAAGTTGGTGCATTGTTGCAAGCAACGAAGCTTGTGCATAGCTACCCGCATTCTTGGAGATCAAAAGCGCCACTTATTTACCGAGCTACATCTCAATGGTTTATTTCAATGGACCGTAATGATTTACGTAAAAAAGCAATGCAGGAAATTGATAAAGTTGAGTGGTTCCCGACTATGGGTAAAAACCGTATTTCAGCGATGGTTACGAACCGGCCTGATTGGTGTCTGTCTCGTCAACGTACGTGGGGCGTGCCTATTACGGTATTTGTACATAAAGCAACAGGTGAAGCTTTGCGTGATGAAGCTGTGCACCAACGGATTGTTGATGCAATTGCAAAAGAAGGCATTGCAGCTTGGCACAAATACGACTCGGCATATTTCTTAGGCAGTGCCTATGCGGCAGATGATTATGAAAAAGCCAATGACATTTTAGATGTTTGGTTTGATAGCGCGTGTACCCATACCTTTATTTTAGAAAATAATCCAGACATGAGCTGGCCTGCAGATATGTATTTTGAAGGGTCTGACCAACACCGAGGATGGTTTCAAACATCATTGTTACAATCATGTGGAACGCGTGGAGTGGCGCCATATCGCCAAGTTCTAACTCATGGATTTGTGCTTGACGAAAAAGGCTACAAAATGTCGAAATCCCAAGGTAATGGGGTTGAGCCACAACAAGTGATTGATTCCATGGGGGCTGACATGCTGCGCTTGTGGGCTGCAAGCTCTGATTATTCAGATGATGTGCGAATTGGTAAAGAAATTTTGAAACATCATGAGGATGTGTATAGACGTTTCCGCAATACCTTACGTTATCTTTTAGGAGCTCTTGCTGGGTACGAACACAAAAATGAAGTGGCTTATGATGAATTGCCAAATCTTGAGCAGTGGGTGCTGCACCGTTTGAATGACATTAAGAAAAGCCATCA
>CAYUNR010000072.1:0-4497 GCA_964446295.1 uncultured Candidatus Finniella sp.
TAACTCGCATTCGTAACGGCCTAAGAGCTCGTAAAGATTCAGTTTTATGTCCTTATTCTATTGAAAAAGAAGGGCTTGTTAAAGTTCTTCAAGAAGAAGGATACATTAGAAACTATTCTGTAGCGCTTGCTGCGACTGGGCACAAAGAACTAAAAATTGAGCTTAAATATCATGAAAATGAACCGGTTATACGAACTATTGATCGTATATCAAAGCCAGGTCGCCGAGTATATTCGCCTATTGCGACGCTTGCTAAGGTTGCTAATGGACTTGGTATTTCAATTTTGTCAACAAATAGAGGTATTATCTCAGACGCTAGAGCTCGCGAACTTACAGTTGGCGGCGAAGTTTTGTGTAGAGTATTTTAAGAGGAATAAGCCATGTCACGCGTTGGTAAACATGAAGTAATACTGCCTGCAGGGATAGCAATGTCTCAAGTAGGAAATGTAATTACTTTAAAAGGTAGAACTGGAACTAAAGATTACGAAGTTCCAGACTGTATTAATTTTGAAAAAACTGAAAAAGGTTTTTTTGTTAGTCCAAAGGAAAAGACTCAGAGAGGGCGTTCCCTTTGGGGTACAACCCAACGTAATTTGTCAAACATAGTAAAAGGTTTAGACAAAGGGTTTACCTTAAACATTACACTTGTTGGTGTTGGTTATCGTGCTGCGGTTGCAGGCGATAAATTGACTTTGCAACTAGGTTACAGTCATGATATCGTTTACGATATTCCAAAAGGAATTGAGATTAAGTGTGAGAAACCAACTGCAATCGCTATAACTGGCTTTGATAAGCAGCTAGTGGGATCTGTTGGGGCACAATTACGTGAGTATAGGAAGCCTGAGCCATATAAAGGTAAGGGTGTTCTTAGGGAAACCGAGTTTATCATTCGTAAAGAAGGAAAGAAGAAGTAGCCATGTTAAGTTCAGCTCAGCTACAGCAGCGACGCAAACAACGCATTAGAACAAAACTACGTAAAATTTCAGTAGGTCTGCCACGCTTGTGCGTGCATCGTACTAATTTGCATACATATGCACAAATTACTGATGGTAGTGGAACACAGAGCCTCGTGTTAGTTGGAACTCCTGGTAAGCCAGGAAGTTCTTTGAAAAATGGTTCGAATATTGAAGCGGCAAAATTTGTAGGCAAAAAAGTTGCTGAATTAGCCAAAGCAAAAGGAATTGAGAAGGTCGTTTTTGATCGTTCTGGATATTTATATCATGGGCGTATTAAAGCATTGGCTGACGCAGCTCGTGAAGCTGGTTTGAAGTTTTAAGGATAAAATATGGCTAGGCAAACAAAAGGTAATAATGATCAGCGTGAACGTGATCGTGAAGATCAAATCGTTGAAAAATTAGTAAATGTACGTCGCGTAACAAAGGTTGTTAAGGGTGGTAAAACCATGCGCTTTTCAGCACTTGTTGTGGTTGGAGACGGCAAAGGTCGCGTAGGTTATGCGACTGGTAAAGCTAGAGAAGTTCCAGATGCCGTTAAAAAGGCAGTTGATAAAGCTAAACGGTCAATGATAAGAGTTCCTCTTCGTGAAGGGCGCACTCTTCATCATGACGTGCGCGCAAGATGTGGTGCTGGTATTGTGACATTGCGTTCTGCGCCGGCTGGTACTGGAGTTATTGCCGGAGGTCCAATGCGTGCAGTTTTTGAAGCTTTAGGAATTCATGATATTGTTAGCAAATCAAATGGTACAAATAACTACCACAATATGGTTCGTGCTACTTTTCAAGCATTACAAAGTGTTTCATCACCAAAAGTAATTGCTGCAAAATTAGGTAAGAAAATTTCTGATGTGCTTGTTCGCCGTGATGGCCAAGCTGCAGCAACCTCTAATTAGTAGGTGTAGAAATGGCAAATAAAAAAGCAAAAACAAAAGAAACTGTTAAAATTCAACAGGTTGGAAGCCCGATTCGTCGTGATTCTAAACAAAGGTTGCATCTTAAAGGTTTGGGTTTGGGAAAATTGAATGCAGTTAGAGAGTTGGAAAATACTCGAGAAGTGCAGGGTTTAATCCGTAAAGTGCGCCACATGGTGCAAGTTGTTAGTGAATAGGTGAGGCATTATGTCTTTTACTCTTAATGAAATCCGCGATAATCCAGGGGCTCGTACAAAAGCGAAGCTTTTGGGTCGTGGTATTGGTTCTGGCTTAGGTAAAACATCTGGTAAAGGTGGAAAAGGTCAGACTGCAAGATCTGGTGTTTCTTTGAATGGTTTTGAGGGTGGTCAAAACCCAATTTATCGTCGTGTGCCGAAGCGCGGGTTCAAAAATATTCATGCTACAAAAAAATATGAGTTAGATTTTTTCAAGATTAATTTGATGTTCGACAATGGACTAATTAAAGCTGGTGAGAAAATTGACAGAGATCTTCTTATAAAAGTTGGATATATGCCAAAGTATTTTGAGGAGATTACTCTTCTTGGTAATGGAAAGCCTAAAGCTAAATTCAGTTATGCGGTTACAAAAGCTACAAAATCAGCTCAGTCACTAGTAAGTGAAAGTGGCGGCGAATTAATTATAGAATAGAGGAAAACTATGTCGTCTGCTATTGAACAGCTGGCTGCTAATATAAATTTTTCTACTTTTAAAAAAGCTGAAGATTTAAAAAAACGGATATGGTTTACTCTAGCAGCACTTGTTGTTTACAGGCTGGGTACATATATTCCTTTACCAGGTATTAACCCTCTTATTATCCAAGAATTTGTGCGTACTAATTCAGGCGGAATTCTTGGAATTTTAGATATGTTTTCGGGTGGATCTATCACTCGTATGACTATTTTTGCTTTGAACATTATGCCTTACATTTCATCAAGCATTATTGTTCAGTTAATGACTTCTATCTCTCCTCATTTAGAGGCGTTAAAAAAAGAAGGTGAAGTTGGTCGTAGAAAGCTTAATCAATACACACGTTATGGAACAGTTGCTCTTGCGATGGTTCAATCATACGGTATCTCTGCTGGTTTGGAAAAAATTCAAGGTGCGACTGGAATGGCTGTGTTAGAGCCAGGGTTTATGTTCAGGTTGTCTACAGTCGTGACTTTGACAGGTGGCACACTCTTCATTATGTGGCTGGGTGAACAAATAACATCGCGTGGTATAGGTAATGGAATTTCATTAATCATTTACGCTGGTATCGTTGCTAACTTACCGCAAGCTGTTATTGGTACGTTTGAGCTTGGTCGTCAAGGTGCATTGTCTGCAGTTGTTATTCTAGGGGTTTTAGTCCTTGTTGCTGCTGTCATTGGCTATGTTGTCTTTATGGAGCGCGCCCAACGTAAAATTCTTATTCAGTATCCTAAAAGGCAGGTGGCGGTGAATATGCCAGCGGTCGCTCAAACAACACACTTACCATTGAAGTTAAACAGCGCCGGTGTAATTCCACCAATTTTTGCTTCATCTCTATTGTTATTACCAGCAACTATAACTGGTTTTGCTGGAACAGGATCGCCTGACACTATTATGGGGAAAATTGGCGCGGTTTTTGCGCACGGTCACCCAGTGTATATGACTTGTTTTGCATCACTAATTATTTTCTTTGCTTTCTTTTATACAGCATTGATGTTTAATCCGAATGAAACGGCAGAGAACTTGCGTAAAGCAGGCAATTATGTCCCAGGTGTTCGTCCGGGTAAGGCTACAGCTGATTACCTTGATTATGTTTTGACAAGGCTTACTGTGGTTGGTGCATTGTACTTAGCGTCAATCTGTTTAATACCTGAATTGATATTAAGCAAATGGTCGCTACCTTTCTACTTTGGTGGAACGACTATTCTTATTGTGGTGAGTGTGACGATGGAAACTATTACACAAATTCAATCTCATTTACTAGCTCACCAATATGAAGGGCTTATAAAAAAGGCAAAGACTAAAGGTAAGAAGTAATGCATCTGGTTTTCTTAGGCCCGCCGGCGTGTGGAAAAGGGACCCAGTCAGCAGCCTTGGTTAAGAAATATGGTTATTATCATTTGTCTACTGGTGATCTTATGCGAAAAGAAATCGCAACAGATTCAGCTCTAGGCAAGATGCTAAAAAAAAATATTGAGACTGGTGTTTTGGCAGCATCTGAAATAGTTAATGAACTGTTAAAGAAAGACATTGAAAACAACAGGCAAAAGAGTATATTATTTGATGGATATCCGCGGAAGGTAGATCAAGCAGAATACCTTGATGCGGTGCTAAAAGAGAATAAGGGTGCACTAAAGCAAGTATTTTACTTTGATATTGATGCTGAAGAGCTTTTTCAGCGTATTCTTAGTCGAATCACTTGCAAAGCTTGTGGAGCTGTGTATAATTTGCAAACCAACCCTCCGAAAGAAGATGGGGTTTGCGATAGCTGCGGAAGTCATGATTTGGTGAAACGCGGTGACGATAATGAAGAGATTTTAAAAAATCGAATTAAGTCGTTTTATGAAGAGACAGCCCCGCTTAGGGAATTTTACCAAAAGCGAGGAGTTCTAACGGTGATAGATGCGCGGGCACCGGTAGAA
>CAYUNR010000073.1:0-4424 GCA_964446295.1 uncultured Candidatus Finniella sp.
CCCATGTTGAAATTACCAATGGTGATGCAAAAATTGTAATTGCTACCCATGCGGTGCTATCTGACAAGACGAAATTTCATAACTTAGGGTTGCTTATTATTGATGAAGAACAACACTTCGGTGTTAAACAAAAAGAAAAATTAAAAAAACTCAAGCCGAATGTTCATATTCTAACTCTAACCGCAACACCAATTCCACGCACCTTGCAACTAGCACTAACTGGTGTTCGTGAACTAAGCTTAATTGCTACACCGCCAATTGACCGTTTGAGCATTCGCACTTTTACCATGCCGTTTGATGGAGTGGTTATAAAAGAAGCGTTGATGCGTGAATATCACCGTGGAGGGCAAAGCTTTTTTGTGGTGCCCCGCATTGAAGACCTTAAAAAATCAAAAAAAATTCTTGAAACATTACTACCTGATTTTCGTATTGCCACTGCCCATGGTCAATTACCAGCAACAGAACTAGAAGACATCATTTCTGATTTTTGCGATAGAAAATACGAAGTACTATTGGCCACCAATATTATTGAATCTGGCATTGATATGCCTTGGGTAAATACCATTATTATTCATCGTGCTGATCGCTTTGGGTTAGCACAACTTTACCAATTACGTGGGCGTGTGGGCCGTACAAAAATTCAGTCTTACGCTTACCTCACCCTGCCCCCTGATGTAATCATTAGTGACACAGCAAAAAAACGATTAGAGGTTATGCAAAGCCTTGATCAACTAGGTGCAGGGTTTAAACTAGCAAGCTACGATATGGACATTCGTGGTGCCGGCAATCTTGTTGGCGAAGAGCAATCGGGCCACATAAAAGAAGTTGGGGTTGAACTTTACCAAACCCTGTTACACGAAGCCATTTTACAAGTTCGCGCAGAACAGGAACACACAGTTGTACAAACAACAGATTGGATTCCTCAACTGAATTTGGGGCTTTCATTGCTTATACCCGAATCTTATGTTGCTGACCTAGGTTTGCGCTTAAGCTTATATAGACGACTAGCAACATTAGAATCAGTCAATGAAGTGCACGCATTTGCAGCCGAACTGGTGGACCGTTTTGGCAAAATTCCTAATGAGTGTGAAAACTTGCTAAAAGTTATTGAGCTTAAAATTGCTTGCAAACATTTAAGCATTGAAAAAATTGATGCTGGACCAAAAGGTATTGTTATTGCTTTTTACAAAAATGAATTTGCAAAACCAGAGGCGTTGTTGGCATATATTGGTTCACTTGAAGCGCGTAAATTAGCTGATGTTAAGCTACGTCCTGATCAGAAAATTAGCTTTTTACGTGATGGCCTAAACACTGATCAGCGTTTAAAATTTTGCTTTGCGGTACTGAAACAGATTCAGGGGATTTTTCTGTGACGGCATTAATACCAAGAAAAATTCAGGAATTTCAAAAAGCACATATTATGAATGGTGCAATTGCGGTAGCACAAGGTGGAGAAACTATTTATGCGAATGGGTTCGGAATTGCTGATCATTTCACAAATCAGCTATGTACAAAAGACACTCAATTTTTTATAGCGTCTATAACAAAGCAATTTACTGCTGCAGCGCTTTTGCATTTATTGTGGCATAGTGATCCGTCAATTGAATCGGTAAAAGCAGCTCTCCATAGCCCTCTCATCAATTACCTTCCAGCAAACGATTACATATGGTCTGGATCTATACCTGAATGGGCTGACAAAGTCACGTTACATCACTTATTAACCCACACGTCAGGTGTTCCTGCACCAAGTTTTCAAAAAGATGAAAGCACCGTGATACCTCCTGCTGAAGTCATTAAAACCTTAAAAGATAAACCTCTACTGTTTGAACAGGGCACAAAATATCAGTACTCTTACGCTGGCTATTTTTTGTTAAGTGAAATTATTGCTCGTTTAGCTGGAAAAAGTTTAAGTCAGTCTTTAAACGATCATTTTTTTTAACCACTTGGAATGCATAATACTTTCATGCCTGAAACTGGAACATGCAGAACAATGAAAACGTCTGGTGATTATCCAAATCTTGCCAGGGGTTACACCTGTTTCGAGAATTCGCTTCCTATTGAAACAGAAACATATGGTCGAAACGCTCTTTTATGTGGAGCAGGAGGTATGGTCTCAACAGTGTCAGATTTGCTCAAGTGGAATGAAAATCTTTATGGCAATAAAGTTTTTCCAAGTGAAGTTGCTGAACTCATGTTAAGAGAGCATGTAGAAATAGATACAGAGGATGCACCCAGCTATTACTGCTACGGAATTATAAAAATAAAACACACTAATGGAGATTTGTTCAAACATGATGGAGGCATGGCTGGGTTCATTTCAACCTTGCAATACAGGCCATGTGACAAATTATCATTCGTAGCTCTTGCAAATTTCAACATCTACTACTATCAAAAATTTACCCAGGCATTTGATGAGGAATATAAACGGTTATCTCATATCAAAAACAAAATAGATTTAAACGCAGCCGTCGATCAAGCGATGGAAGAAAAATTCCCTGGCTTTTTAACCATAAAGAAAAGTCATGAACTAATGCAGCTAAAAGATATCGTCACTCTAGACACAAAATAGACCGTGCAGTGATCAAGTTCATAAATGGTTTTGAATAATGCATTCGAACCTAAGATTGCAAAGAGAAACTATCCCATCTTTTTTAGTATTGTCATATTGAATTTATTTGGACACACTTAACTTGAAATTGATTTTTTTTATTAGGAGATTATTTTGCGTTTATTGTTAAAATTATTGAGTTTAGCAATCTATTTACATGTTTTGAACTTAATGGCTAATACATCTGGACACATAAGCTCGACGAGTTCGCCTGCAGCACTTAGCGCTGCTGCAGCTTCTAGCCATATTGAGCCGCATGTCGTTACAGGATCAGATCTTCCAGAAGTTATTCAATATATTCAACCCGATGTACCTGAAAATGAACCTTATTCACCTCCTGCGTTAATTAGAGCAATTATTGATCAAAAAATTCGTCAGGGCATTCCTGCCAATCAAATTGTTGTTGCTTTTGATTGGGATGGAACAGTCACAGGTAAAAAAGGAATGATGGCTTGTGTTCGCTGGGACCGCATTATGAAAGAAAATTTAGCACATCTTAAAACCTTAGGAGTGCATCTTGTTGTTGTTACTGCTGCCAAAAGAAATGGCATCCCTTCCGTTATGGCCTCAAGTAAATTTCTAAAATTGACCAATTTTTTTGGTACAGGCACAGAACAAGTACCTGCAAATGCTGATCAAGTTCCGCTAATGGGTGAGACTTCAAGTCATGAGCGAGTTTATGCCTGGGGAAACATTATCTCTGGAGAAAGTGGCTATGATAAATACTCTTACCTTAAAATATACATGACAACTCATAATATTATTCCCCGCATAGTAATTTTCTTGGATGATGCAGCACATAATGTGTGTGAAATGCGAACCTTGTTTAAAACTGATGCTCCTGGTGTGCAATATGTAGGCATTCATGTCCCGCCTGTTGATTCATCAGAAAGATCTGCTGAATTACTTGAAATTATCCAATCACCTGACATGGAAAGAGTAAAAAGTTTAGTTACTAAAAGAGATCAATCACCCGGAGAGCCTAATGAAGGCACAAGCACCCTTGCTTTAAAAAATATTGCTAAGACTTCCTCTTGGCCCGACTGGTTACAAAAAAAATAAGACACTTTAGATGGCGCAGAGCAGGTAAAATTTTTACCTGTTCTGGTTTCTTGCCGCAAAAAAAAGTCATGAGCTCATGCACCTAAAAGATATCGTTACCTTAGAAACAAAATAAGCGCTACCTTGCCGAGTTTTTCAACAGGCTATAGGATGAGCATACGTTTAATAGCTATATAATCCATGATTCAACGTTTGCAATTACAGTCTTTTAGAAGCTACAGCCAGTTGATTATTGATATCAACAAACCTTTTGTGGTTTTTTCAGGGCCTAACGGCGCTGGCAAAACAAATGTTTTAGAAGCGATTTCTTTATTTACGCCGGGTCGCGGTTTGCGCAAAGCCGAATTGTTGGAATTGCAACAACTAGAATCCACGTCCCCTTGGGCTGCATCAATTACTGTGAATGGGTATTCTCTTGGAACAGGCGTTAGTGATGTGGGTTTGAAAAAGCGACTTTGGCATTTGAATCAAGAACCATTGAAAAGCCAGAAAATACTAAACGATATTCTTCGACTGTTTTGGCTTACCCCTGAAACGGATCGTCTATTTTTAGATACGCCATCGGTGCGCCGTCATTTTATTGACCGAATGATTTTTGTGCTATGGCCAGAACATGCTGCCGTTTTAAAAGCATATGAACATTCAACTAAAGAACGATTACGATTATTAGAGATGAACGCTGATGCCGCATGGATTAGCAACGTTGAAGAACATATTGTCAGTGCCGGCATTCAAATGCAAAATAATCGCAGCA
>CAYUNR010000074.1:0-4264 GCA_964446295.1 uncultured Candidatus Finniella sp.
AACATTCTTCGGATATTGAAATTCTTGATCCAGATTTGGTTATTTGCCATGTGGATGAAGGCGGTCATGTTGTAATGGAAATGACTGTTCAATCAGGTAAGGGTTATGTTCCAGCATCAGCACAACAAATTGAAGACAAAGCAATTGGCTTAATTCCAATTGATGCGATTTTCAGTCCTATTAAGCGCGTTGTTTATAAAGTTGATCAAACTCGTGTTGGGCAGCGTACTGACTATGATAAATTAACGTTGACTTTAACTGCAGACGGTTCAATAAAGCCAGATGACGCAATAGCTTATGCTGCGCGTATTATGCAAGACCAATTGCAACAATTCATTAATTTTGAAGAGCCAAAGCCTGTTGGAATGATTGAGCGTCGTGGTGAACCATTGCCGTTTAATCGCAATATGCTTAAGAAAGTTGATGAATTAGAGCTTTCAGTTCGTTCAGCAAACTGTCTGAAAAATGAAAACATTTACTACATTGGTGATTTAGTTCAACGCTCTGAACCAGAAATGTTACGTACGCCAAACTTTGGTCGTAAGTCATTGAATGAAATTAAAGAAGTTCTTTCTATGATGGGCCTTGGATTTGGTATGTCTGTGCCAAACTGGCCACCAGAGAATATTGATGAGCTAGCTAAATCGTTAGAAGATCCATTTAACTAAGAAGTGAGAGAAAAGTCATGAGACACGGTATGTCAGGACGCAAGTTCAATAGAACAAAAGAACATAGAAAAGCTATGTTCAAGAATCTTGCGCAGGCTTTAATTAAGAATGAGCAGATTAAAACAACATTGCCAAAAGCAAAGGACCTTCGTCCAGTTGTAGAGAAGTTAATTACTTTGGCAAAGCGCGGTGGTTTACACTGTCGTCGTCAAGCGGTGTCGCAATTGCAAGACCAAGATGTCGTTAAGAAATTAATGGACATGGGAACTCGTTTTTCGGCACGCTCTGGTGGTTATACACGTATTGTTAAGGCTGGTTTTCGTTACGGCGACAATGCTCCAATGGCAGTGATTGAATTTGTAGATTTTGATCCAGTTGCAGCAGTAGCAGCTTTGGAAAACACTACAGCTGCTTAACCAAGGATTTTGTTTTGTAAAAGGGGAGGCTTTAAGGCTTCCCTTTTTTTATGTTTTCACCTTGTTGATTACATTTACATCTTGCTGACTTTCCCTTTCATAGCTTATGGTTTAAAAAATCCTATAAGAATCTGTATGAAGCCATTTTACATTACAACGCCTATATATTACGTTAATGACAAGCCACACATTGGCCATGCTTATACAAGTTTGGCTTGTGATATGATCGCTCGCTTTAAACGACTTGATGGTTTTGACGTTAAGTTTTTAACAGGAACAGATGAACACGGCCAAAAAATTGAAAAAGCTGCTGCTGCCAAAGGCGTGGATCCCCAAGATTTTGTTGATGAAGTTTCGCAGTCATTTCGTCAAATGGGTGAAATTCTTGACCTCACTAATGATGATTTTATTCGTACTACTGAGCCTCGGCATAAAAACGGAGTGCAACATTTATGGAAGCAATTGGTTGATAGTGGCAATATTTATTTAGGTGAATATGCAGGGTGGTATGCAGTTCGTGATGAGGCTTTTTATCAGGAAGATGAAATTGTCGACGGAAAGGCACCCACAGGGGCTGAAGTTGAATGGGTTGCAGAATCAAGTTACTTTTTCAAGTTGTCGGCATGGCAGCAACCATTGCTTGACTATTACGGAAAGCACCCCGAAGCAATTCAGCCTGAATCTCGTCGTAATGAAGTGCTCAGGTTTATTGAAGGCGGATTAAAAGATTTATCAATTTCACGCCGAACTTTGAAATGGGGCGTACCAGTACCAAACGATCCTGATCATGTTATGTATGTTTGGCTTGATGCGTTGACCAATTATTTATCGGCCTTAGGGTATCCGAATGACGGGTACCAGAAGTACTGGGATCAGGCTATTCATATGGTAGGCAAAGATATTATTCGTTTTCATAGCGTTTATTGGCCTGCCTTTTTAATGGCAGCCAATATGGCGCCACCTAAAACAGTATTTGCCCACGGTTGGTGGACTGTTGAAGGTGAAAAAATGTCGAAATCATTAGGTAATGCAATTGATCCCGTAGAAATGGTAGATATTTATGGTGCAGATGCGTTTCGCTATTTTTTGTTGCGTGATCTTTCCTTTGGGCAAGATGGTGATTTTTCAAAAACAATGTTCATTAATCGTTTGAATACAGATTTGGCCAATGCTTACGGAAATTTGTGTCAACGGGTTTTGTCATTTATTTATAAAAATGCAGATGCAACTATTCCAACACCAGGCGAATTCAGTGCCGAAGATAAAGCTCTTATGGCTATGCCAGCTGCATTGCTACCGGCTTTACGCAACTCTATAGATAATTTCCATTTGCATCGTTATGCCGAGGCTGTATGGCAAATAATAGGTGAGGGTAATCGTTACGTTGATGCTCAAAAACCTTGGACGTTGAAAAAGGAAGATCTGGCTCGCATGAACACGGTTTTATATAGTTTATGCGAATGCATTCGTCAAATTGCGATATTAACCCAACCTATTTTACCGGATGCAAGTGCAAAAATTTCAGCTATGTTGGGTCAGGAAAAAAGTGATTTTTCCATGCTTGAAGTGGCCTTAAAGCCAGGTTTAAAAATTAATGAGCCGCTGCCACTTTTTGCGAAATATGTTTAAAGAAAGGAATTCGAAAATGAGAAAAATATTAGTGAGCCTATGGATGGGTGGATTTTGTAGCTTGATGGCTACGGACGAAGCAAATACAATTGAGCGAGAGACAAAACGTATTGCTGGCCAAGTTGAAGGTGTTGTTGCATCAACAGCAGATTTTCTAGCAGAAGTACCAATTGAGCGAGAGACAAAACGTATTGTTCGTCAAGCTGAAAATAAAGTTAAAAAGCTGTTTGGGCGTTTCAAATAGTAATACTCTCTAAACTCTTCGTTAACCTTTTGTGGCGTATCCTAATAGTATAAGGGATTATGCTGCAAAGGTTCTCATGACTGACTTCGAAGATGCCTGGGGCGGTTACCGCCTAACAACAGCTGAAATTATTTATCACATGCCGGATCATCCGTCACTTCTGCAAACCTATGTTTGGCAAGAATTTGATTTGGCCCCGCAATATCCACGTTTACAAGAATTTATAGCGTTTTGGCTGAAAGAAATTGAAGGAAAGCTTCATTCTGTCAAGGTTGGTATTGGGGGACCTCTAATGCCGAATAAAGTTGAAACGCCTGAATTTACATTTTCACTGCATTGAAATTAGAGTTTAGGCTTCATCAAAACGTTATTCCAAAATCGTTCCAGAGTTGCAGCTAATATTACTGGTGTTTCCTCCATAGGGTAGTGACCCGAAGGCAGGCATACTAATTGCGCTTTTTTAAAATCTTGGCAGATCGTTTGTTGTAACCGTTGGGCATTGTGCGCTGGAGCGTCGTAATCGCCGCAAACAACTAGCATAGGAATATCAAGTCCTCTTATTTGATCTGAAACATCCGTTTTGCAAAACATGTGCAAATAAGCGGCGCGTGCCTGTGGGCTAGAGCAGCTAAACCAATTTAGAGTCTTGCGTTCTGCAAACCAATCATGATAGCGATTTTGAGTCATGAAGTGCACAATTGCCTTTCCATTAATCATGTCACCTTTTGTAACTGCTTCTAAGTGTTCCATCACATCATCAGGAACCGGATTCCCGCATGCAGGTACAGGACAAATGGCACTAATGCTTTTAATCCTTCCTGGGGCCTCAATAGGTATATACTGAACAATTTGACCGCTCATCGAATGGCCAACTAAATGAAATTGCTGAATATTTAGTGTATCTGCAATTGCTATAACATCGTGCGTTGCTTCTTCTATAGTGCAGCTGCCATATATGCCTTTTGATCTGCCGTACCCGCGTAAATCAACAAATACAAATTTATAAAATCCAGTGTTTAAATATGGTCGAAAATTATCGTATGAGCTTTGGTCACTAAACCAATCATGGAGGATGAAAACTGTTTCAGGGCCATTGCCAAGCGTTGTGTAACCAAGTGTTTGCTGCATGTGTTTGATGTTACTTATCTACGATATTGTATCTAAGTTTAGTCATATTTATAAAATTTGTCAGTGCGTTCAATTTTTTTACATATTTTTAACAAAACTTATTGACTTCATGTTACGTAGTGAATATATTCACAACTACAGCGCGGAAGTGTTGAACGATATTTGACAAGTGAAGAAGA
>CAYUNR010000075.1:0-3537 GCA_964446295.1 uncultured Candidatus Finniella sp.
TAATTATGAAAGGCAGACGCTTAAATCTAATGATTTTGCGTGTTTCAAGGCATTATGTGGCTTGAAAGCCTTTAGTTTAGCTCTATGTGCTCTTAAAAAAAGTACGATTTTTTTCACCGACATAAAGTTGTCGTGGTCTTCCGATTTTTTGAGCAGGATCAGCCATCATTTCATTCCATTGCGCAATCCAACCAACGGTACGTGCAACCGAAAAAATAACAGTAAACATAGATGTTGGTATTTCTAATGCTTTAAACATAATGCCCGAATAGAAATCTACGTTGGGATAAAGCTTTTTTTCAATGAAATAGGGATCTTTCAAAGCAATAGACTCAAGTTTAAGAGCTATTTCTAATAGAGGGTCACTAAGTTTAAGTTGATTTAATACATCGTGACATGCTTTGCGAATGATGCGAGCGCGTGGGTCATAATTCTTGTACACACGGTGCCCAAAGCCTGAAAGTCGGAAAGAATCATTTTTACTTTTTGCGCGTTCTATATATTCAGGGATGTTTTTTACTGAACCTATTTGCTTAAGCATGGAAAGCACAGCTTCATTTGCACCCCCATGAGCTGGCCCCCATAAAGCAGCAATTCCAGAAGCAATACAAGCAAATGGATTGGCTTGGCTTGATCCAGCGAGTCTAACGGTTGATGTTGAAGCATTTTGTTCATGATCTGCATGCAATATGAATATTATGTCCATGGCGCGGGCAATAACAGGATTTATCTGATATGGCTCAGATGGAATGGCGAACATCATATTTAGAAAATTTTGCGAATAGGTTAGCTGGTTTTTTGGATATGGTAGAGGGCAGCCGCGTGCGTAATTGTACGCCATTGCTGCAATAGTTGGCATTTTAGCAATCAGACGATGAGATGCTATCTCTCGCTGTTGTGGGTCATAAATATCAAGGCTGTCATGATAAAAAGCAGAAAGTGCCCCAACAACGCCAACCATAATTGCCATTGGATGTGCATCACGACGAAATCCTTGAAAAAATGATCGTAATTGTTCATGCACCATAGTGTGGTGATTTATTGATTGTTCAAACGATTCTTTTTGTGCAATGTCAGGTAATTCACCGTAAAGTAGTAAATGGGCAACCTCTAGAAAATCACACTTTTCGACTAGGTCTTCAATAGGATAGCCACGGTATAATAAAACGCCTTCATCACCATTAATGTATGTAATACTAGATGTGCAGCTTGCAGTTGAAGTAAATCCTGGGTCATAACAAAACATCCCTGTTTCTTGGTAGAAGTTACGAATATCAAGAACATCTGGCCCACAACTGCCTTTGAGGATGGGAACCTCGATAGTTTTTCCATCAATTGTAATTGTGGCTTTGCGGGTCATATGCTTATGCCTAAAGGATTTATATCATTGCGTTGAGTGTAACAAAGAATAAATTTTCTACAAATTGTATTCTTTACGCCATTGCTGAAACATCAACACGACCCACAGTTTATACTGATAGTTATATTGACCACTTTGATGCTTTTCCCAAGTTGATCGAATTGCTTGGTTGCTGATTCCAAATTCTTCTAATGATGACGAAAATAGTAACGAGGAAGCCCAATCTTTTAAATCACCTCGTAGCCACGTATCAATCGGAACGCCAAAACCCATTTTGGGACGGTTAAACATTTGCTCAGGGATATAGGATTGTAAAATTTCTCTTAGAATCCATTTTCCCTTACCGTAGCGCAGTTTTAAGTGTTCAGGTAGGCTCCATGCTAATGCAATAAGTCTGTGATCAAGCAAGGGCACCCTAGCTTCTAAACTTACGGCCATGCTGGCGCGATCTACTTTGGTCAGAATATCTCCTGGCAGATAGGTCAACATATCCCAAAATTGAAAGTTCTCGATGCTATCGTTTAACGATGGATGAATAGGGAAGCAGTCGTCGGTTTCAGTTTCCCAGTGATGCACCAACATCCGGTAGCAGTCTGTTAAATTTGTAGCCTGAAATAATTTGATACCACGATCTATTTTATCAGCAAGAAGCTTTGGACACCCGGGTAGTTTTTCAAGTATTTTCCAAAACCATAAGGGAATGCGCCGTAAATACGGCACAAAGTATCTTATAAATCCAGGTGTGAGGCTCCTAATTTTCCACAGTTTTTTACCCAACGTATATCGATTATAGCCAGCGAAAAGTTCATCGCCTCCATCTCCGGAAAGACTTACGGTCACATGATCTCTAGCAAGCTTTGAAACTAAATACGTTGGAATTTGCGAAACATCAGCAAATGGTTCGTCATACATGGAAGCTAAATGCGGAATAACTTCTTGTGCTTCCTGTGCTGAAACATAAAATTCATGGTGATCAGTTTGTAAATGCTCAGCAATTTGTTTGGCAAAGGGAGCTTCGTTGTAATTGGGAATATCAAAACCAATTGAAAAAGTTTTAATTCGATCAGCTGATTGAGATTGCATTAAACTAACTACTAATGAGCTATCAATACCACCAGACAAAAATGCCCCTAAAGGTACGTCAGCCTGACAGCGTCGCTTCACGGCGTCTTTTAAAAGTGTGTGCGTGGCATCTATCCACTGTTGGTCTGTTTGGTTGGCTGTGTAATTCTTTGCTTGAGTAATTTCTTCTTTCAAATCCCAATAGGCTGTTGTTGTGTTTGTTCCATTAGCATGCAGATGCACAGCAGTTCCAGGCTTCACTTTTTGTAAATTTTCAAATATGCAAGATGTTTCAGGCACATAACCAAATGCAAAAAATTCTTTAGCTGCATTTTTGTCTAGCTTGCTTTCCCATGCAGGGTGCGGCATTAAGCTTTTGGGTTGTGATCCAAATAACCAAACATTATTCATGTGCCCAAAGTACAAAGGCTTTATGCCGACACGGTCCCGCGCCAAAGTAAGCGTTTGTGTTTGTTTATCCCAAACTGCAAATGCAAACATGCCGATAAACAGCTTAACAGATGCTTCAATTCCCCAGATGTCGAAGGCCGCCAACATAATTTCGGTATCGCTATGACCTTTAAAATCAATATTGGAAAGTGAGACCTTAATCTCAGCCCCATTAAAAACTTCTCCATTATAAATCATCACGTAACGTCCCGAATGAGATGTCATTGGTTGATGGCCAGCAGGTGATAAATCAACAATTGATAATCGTCTGTGGGCTAGGGCAACGCCATGCTCTTGGCCAATCCAAATTCCATGTGAATCGGGTCCGCGTGACTGAATTTTTTCAGCCATCGTCTGTGCAAGTTGTTCATTAACTGAGAATTTTTTAGTAGGATCCCAAAAACCCGTGATACCGCACATATGGCACAACATTTAAAAGCTAGTGCGAATCTAGCAAATATAACGACGACAATAAAGATGGATAATAAATTGGCGTCCCCAACGGGATTCGAACCCGTGTTGCCGCCTTGAAAGGGCGATGTCCTAGGCCTCTAGACGATGGGGACTTGATTGTTGAAAATTACTAGATATAGCAGCGTTTGTCAACAAAAATAATGATATAAAATTGAAAGAGTCTATTTTTTTCAAATCACATATCTTTTGGG
>CAYUNR010000076.1:0-3469 GCA_964446295.1 uncultured Candidatus Finniella sp.
TAGAAAGTGCCGGTGCTAGTCCTTTGCGAGCTGCTTCTGCTGTGCGCACGTTAGCACGTACTGACACATTCATGCCCACATAGCCTGCGCATCCAGATAGCAAAGCGCCTATCACAAAGCCGATTGCTACTAATTTTGACATAAAGAATCCAAGTGCGACTGCTATCACAACACCAACAACACCAATAGTGCTATATTGACGGTTAAGATAGGCTTTTGCTCCCTCTTGAATTGCACGAGCAATTTCTTGCATACGATCAGTTCCTGCACTACATGCAAAAACGCTGCTAGCTGCAAATATGGCATATACAATTGCCAAAGCTCCACAGCTAATAATTATTAATGATAAAGAGTCCATATCCCATTAGGTTAAAAAGTTTCATACATTCCTTATACTAAAAATTTGGGAAAGCGTCCAATTCGACTTTTATTATCTCTAATAAAAATAGCTATTTCATGAAAAAGACTTAGCTGTTAGCTTTAGTACATTAATTTTTCTTAAAATCTTTGCAGATGATTCTTGTATTTATTGTTTTGAGCATAGTTGCTGTGGCATTTTTTGCTCATTACAATTTTTGGCGACCAGTAAAAAATTATTCATTGCCGCGAATTTTGATGTATCACAATACATCAAATGAGGTATCTAGTGGCATGAACATAACCCCTGAATTGCTAGAAAAACAAATTCAATATTTGATTAAGAAACAATACACGTTTTTAAAAATATCTGATTTGCCAAGTTTCACCCAGATTACAAAGCACGTTGTTTTAACTTTTGATGATGGGTTTGTAGGGAACCACACTTATTTATTCGAGCTTTTGAAAAAATATAAAGTGCCTGCAACTATCTACCTGACACCTGATATTCAAGGTATTGAGGCATTAAGCCCTTCTCAAATTAAAGAAATGCAAACCAGTGGTTTTGTTGAATTTGGCGCACATACCATGACCCATGTGAATTTAACTAAGCTAGATAATGACGCAGCCCAAAAAGAAATTGCTCAATCTAAGGAAGCCGTTGAAAAACTAACGGGCATTTCGTGCGAGTCTTTCGCCTATCCTTATGGACGTTATAACGAACAGCACGTGCAAATGGTGAAGAATACTGGTTTTACATCTGCAGTAACTACCAAGAAAGCTATTGCTGCTTTTGATCATTCAAACCCATACATACTTCCAAGGCTTAGTATCAGTGGTTGCATAAGCATGATTCAATTTTATTTAATCCTTAGTCGAGGGCGTTACAAATTATGACATTTATCGATGCAAGTGTTTATGTTATTTGTTGCAATGAAGAGCAGCATATAGAACGGTTGCTTGAAAACATAAAAGAATTCAAAGAGGTTGTTTTGGTTGATAGTGGCAGCACTGACCAAACTCTTGGCATTGCAGAAAAATTTTCAAACGTCACAATTTATCATCAGCCTTGGTTGGGATACGCCAAACAAAAAGCATTTGCGTTAGGTAAGTGCACTAATCTTTGGGTGCTTAATCTTGATGCTGATGAAATATTATCTGATGAATTAAAAAATGATATTAGAAGTGTAATTGCTTCAAACAATTGTGATGCTATATCATGCCCTCTGTCTGAGGTTTTTCTAGGAAAAATAGCTCATCCATTTTCTAAGCATGCTGATAAAATTCGTTTTTTTAAAAAGACTCATGGTGAGTATAATTTGGATGTATTAGTTCATGAATCCATTTCTATAAAAGGAAAAATCAATTCAGTGAGGGGAGCGATCTATCACCACGGCCTTTCATCAATTGAAACGATGGTTCAAAAAAATAACCAGTACTCAACTCTTGCTGCATGCACTAAGTTTGCACGAAAGAAAAAATCCAACATTTTAAAATTGGTTTTTAGTTTTTTCTGGGCATTTTTTCGGGCATATTTTTTAAAACGTTTATTTTTAAACGGTGCTCAGGGATTTATCCATAGTATGTCGATTGGTTTTTATGCATTTCTTAAAGAAGCCAAATTGTATGAGCTAGAAGTAATGGAAAAATTACGGAGATAGATCATATTTTTTTTCTTAAATATAACTTAGCCATTGGGCCATCATTTTTGTAGCCTAGCGCTTTATAGAATTCATGTGATCCGTCTTTTGCACGACGATGTCCTGATGTCAGGTCAATAATGCAAGGACTCCCTATCTTTGCAATATTTTCTACAAAATTCAACAATGCTTTGCCAACGCCTTGGCTGCGATATTGCTCGCGCACAATTAGACCTTCAATATGAATTCTTGTTGCAGTGGATACAAAAATCATTGTTTTTGACCACGCAACTAAGCCTATTATTGTCTTGTCTTTTTCAGCAACCGCAACTCCATAGCCTTCCTTACTCATAAATATTTCAAGACGTTTTTCAAAGTCTTGTGCGTTTTGCGGGTAACCTAATTGTTCCATTAATGGTAAAAGACCGAGTACATCGCTTGTTGTAGCGATGCGAATAACTGTTTTTTCACTCATATTTGCTTCTCAATAATCATCTAGAAAATTTACCATTCGTAAAAGACAGCTTAACGTTTCGCAATTCCTGGTCTTTGCTTATCTTCATAAACGGGACATTTGGATATTTTTCACGTAAATACTTAATCGATTTTTCAACACGTTGATCAAAAGTCCAGGTGTATTCAAGTAATTTCCAACTTAAGCTATCTTTGCATCCTTCAGCTCTATCGTTAATTTTTGTGTTAGGAAAAAGGATCCTTTTAAGAATACGATATAGGCAAATCCATCTTGGAAAATTAATGCACAAAACTAAATCTGCTTTTGGATAGCGCATCTCAAGTGATTTGATGCTATTGCCATCAATGATCCAATAATTTGTATCAACAATGGATTGTTGGATATCTAAAAATTCTTGGGTGTTCCGTTCAATCCAATTTCTGGTGAAGAAATGCTTATCCAAGTGATGTAAGGGCAGGCAGGTTATTTTGTGTAAGTCGTGTGCAAATGTAGATTTTCCACTGCCAGGACGCCCAAAAACCATAATTCTTGATGGCTTATTTTCCATTTTGCACCATAAACTTGTAAGCTTATCGTAAAATTAAATTCCTATGCCAAAAGCTCTCAGCGCCCATGATCGTTCTTGCCAATCTTCTTCAACTTTTACAAACAGCTTTAAATGCACACGGCGCTCAAGTTGAGTTTCAAGTTCAGTTCTAGCTGCTTGTCCAATATTTTTTAAAGTCTGCCCACCTTTACCTAATACAATTCCTTTGTGGTTATCCCGAGAAACGACAATAGCTTGGCTAATTTTTACTGAGCCATTATCAAAGTCTTCCCAACTTTCTGATTCTACAAAAATGTTATAGGGAACCTCCTGATGTAACTGCAGAAAAACTTGCTCACGCGTTACTTCAGCTGCCCATGATCGCACAGGAATGTTGGTTATTTGATCTTCAGGATATAGCCACGGACCATCTGACATAATACCACACAAATGCTTAGCTAAGTCATCCAC
>CAYUNR010000077.1:0-3159 GCA_964446295.1 uncultured Candidatus Finniella sp.
GGGTATCCAATTCTTCTGGACGCCTGGTTTCATCAATATTTAAAGTATCACACAATTTCTGCCACAAAGTTAATGGCAATGATTTTCCAAGGCTGGCACGCAACATTTTACGGCGATAACAAAACGCCATGTTGGTTAATTTACCCAATGTCTTAATTACATTTGGTTCAGGCATGTCTGTACGCGGTTTAAGGAATGCCACGCTTGACCACACTTTTGGCGGCGGAATGAAAGCTTCAGGGGAAATTTGAAATAATTCCTGAACATCAAAACATGATTGCAACACAATAGCCAAGCGCCCGTAGTCTTTGGTGCCGGGCAGCGCTGTCATACGATCAACCACTTCCCGTTGTAGCATGACAGTAATGGAGGTAATATTTTCAATATCATTAATCCACCGAATAAGCAGTTCGGTACCTACGTTGTAAGGCAAATTCGCTACTATATGGTACGGTCCTGCTTTTCCATGTTCGTTCAAAATCTTTGAAATGCAAACATTCAGCGCATCAGCCTGAACAATTGTAAACGTGGTATTCCCCGGCGTTTCAAACTCTTTTAAAATATCAATAAAGCGCTGATCTTTTTCTATTGCTAGTAAAAAATCTGGCTGCGACTTTAATAAAATATCCGTAAGGCTACCAGGGCCAGGACCAATTTCAACAACTGTTTGCTCCTTCAAGTTTAGGTTTTGCACCATTCGTTCACAAACGGATTCATCCATTAGGAAATGCTGCCCTAATGACTTTTTTGCCCACAGATTGTGTTTTTCTAAAATGCTTTTTAACTCTTTAAATTCCATTGAAAACACATGCGTTTATTACAGACATACCTTGCCATAAATCACTGATTAGTTATAGGTGTTCATTGCACGCCGTGTGTGGAAAGGAATCATGATTAGGAATGAAGGTAGGGTGCCCAACCTAAACCTTCACCCTTGCCTTGTCTGCTTTTGCACCAGCTAACCAAGTGTTCCACCCAAGGCCATGTTTCGTATTTAACACTGTGCCTTGGTTTTCCTTTTGTTTAAGGGAAACATTTAAAAACACCCGGGGCAGGGTGCCCATATAACTTACCAAAAGCTGTTTTAGCTGGCTGAAATTGGCTCCGCCCAGGGTGGTGTCAGTAAACGGTAAAAACTGCTGGGTGGTTTTCCAGTCCAAGGGAGCCAGGTTTATAGAAAAACCTGCAGCTTGGTCCCAGCACCTAAGGCCTAAAATGGCATTTTTTCCCAAAACTTGGAATTGTCCTTTGCTACCAATGGTGCTGCCTTCAGATGCATCAACTGTTCTCCAGGTGCCCTCAAATGGTTGCGCTGTTGCTTTAACATTGAAAAATTTCTCAATCATCTGCAGCAAGCTGCTAAGTGACCGGGACCGTCTCCAGAAATGATCAAAAAATAAAGGGTGGGCAACATCACTCAGCTGCTTAAACCCACTTAGGTTTTCCTGCAATTTGCCCAAAGGCGTGCTAAGCGGTGGACGTTTGAAAAGGTGCGGATAAGTACGTTTGCGCAACCGGTGCCACATAGACGCTAATCGGTGGTGAAAAATGTCTAAAAAATGAAGGCCAGAAAAATCTTTTTCCTTAATCTGATCAAGCAACATTTCCGTATAAGGTGTTGGCAGAGGACCATTAACACCGCCAATGCTTAGGGTGTTGATATAAACCTCGGGCAGACCAGACGGTGTATTTTTTACATTAATATGGTCAACTTCTGTGCCTTCTTGGTGCATGGTAAGTTTGCTGCGTACGCGCACAGCTTCACGGGCAGGATTTGAAGCTTCCCCCAACGGATTCGCATTGGTTCTAATTGATTCAACAATGTAAATAAGTTGATCAAGGTCAAACGCCTCTGGCGTTTCTAGAATTTGTTCCGGTAGCGTTTTTTTTACAGTTGCGCTTGTACGCCGGGCTGGGGCTGCCATTGCATCCACTCTCCTTTGTTGTTTCCGTCACTTAAACTGCAGGTTACAAAGCTGTTCCAATTTACTAGGGAACCAAAATACTCTTTTAAAATGGTGCCAAGAATCAAGTTGTTGCCGCCTTGCTGATTGGTTTTTTCCATTTCAAGTTGCACTTTGTACCCTTGCACAAAGCCGCGCCATGCTTCATTTCCAAAGCGCTTGGTGACTTGGGTAACCGTCATGCTTTTTAAGTCATCTATGGAAGTTGTGGGTTGATCTGGGTAACGGCTAGCAAAAAGATACAGGAAATCTTTTATTGAATGTATTCCTTGAACAGGGTCCAAAACGCCTAAGTAATTGCTTGAAAGTTGAGATATCAGCATCCACAAGCTTTCCCCATCAAGCACGGTATAGTTTTGCGAGGTGGGCTTGTTCAAAAGGGTGATTTTTATAACGGGGGCTTTGTCTTCAGGTTGAAGCAATGAATTTGCAGTCAACTGATCCGCCAAGTAACGGTTCGTACATGTAATTTTTGCCGTTGCCACAATGTCTTTTGCTTTGATTGGTTGAAAATTCCTATCGATGAATGATAGGTAAACATCAGTACCGGGCACTCCCCTTAGTTCAGCGGGTACGCGCTGTGAAAGCCAAAAACCTTCTTTCACATTTTTATGAGCCTCAAGCCCGTAGTACGGCGTGTATTGAATAAGTTTTTGGGTTTTTTCTTCAACTCCTTCAATGCTTTGAATGCTATACACTTCTGTGGTGCGTTCACGGCGTATATCAGGGATAAGACGATACCGTAAATGCCTGTGGTGAATACGAATAGGGTCAGAAGGCCTGTCGAACAAATTAATAATAGGCACGCAGTTTAGGGAAAAACACGAAACATCAACACCACTTTGCTGAAACACAGATGCATCTTTCAAAGGGATTAAAATATGCATTTTGTTCGTTGGTGCTAATTTCGCAATTGCTGCTTGTAATGCGGTAATGCGAAAGAATAAAAACTTTTCCCGAAAATGAAAATATTCTTGAAACAGTGCGTAGTGATGCAAGCTGTAGTCGGGGACAGGTAAAGCGAGTTCTTCTTTTTTATACCCTACGGCTTCTAAATCACAGCCACCAACAGCGGGTGTTTGTTCATCGGTAGTCACGTACACTTGCTCTGTGTATTCGCTGAACAATGCTTCATGCAACAGGTTTGCTTTTACCCAATTGCAGCTTATATGCGCCAATACATCATCTAATGCCA
>CAYUNR010000078.1:0-2979 GCA_964446295.1 uncultured Candidatus Finniella sp.
CAATATGAAAAAGTAGCAAATCCTGCGTCAGGTTGGCATCAACGACAATATTCTCAATGCGCGCCACAACAAGGTATGCCTCAAAACAATCCGTGGCAAGCAAAAACACAACCGCTAGCATCAGCTAGCTTTGCCCCTTATTCAAGAGTTTTTAAGCAAAAAGAAACTCTTTGGGAAGAATTTAAACGTATATACATTAATGAGGTGATAGCTTTTACCATGAGCAAATCAACACTTTTTACTTTAATATTTTCATTCATGTTTCTTGGTTGTATTTTTTTCCTAGGGGGATTTTTTACAGCAACTAACATATACCGTGAACAACATATCACTAAAGAGGTAAATAGACAGCACACGCCAACTGAAACTGCCATGTTGCAGGGACGCCCAGAAAAAATTGTAAATATGGGAGCAGGTGTTACGTTTTCTACTCCTAAGGCATATCAGTATCAAGGTGGTGTAAAAGTTGATCAAAATAGAAGAAGACCTTCAGAATATGTGGAAAAACAAATTGCAAGCAGTCAGCCAAATTATCGTTGAGTAGCTATTGTTGGCATTATTGGCTAGTATAATTTTTGAAAAAAACTAGTTGTAGGTTTGTCTTTTTATGGTTTCTGTTCGTTTTGCGCCTTCTCCCACTGGGTATTTACACATCGGCAATGCGCGAGCTGCGTTAATTAATTATCTGTATGCTTTACGTAACGGTGGTGAATTTATTTTACGTATCGATGATACGGATTTAGAACGCTCAAAACCTGAATATGAAGAAGCTATTTATCGTGATTTTGAATGGTTAGGTATTAAGTATTCTAAGACGTTTCGTCAGTCAGAACGATTTGACCGATATAAACAAGTTAGAGATGAATTAATTGCAAGTGGGCGTTTATATCCATGTTACGAAACGCCAGAAGATCTCGATTTCAAGCGTAAGCGTCAAATGGCCAAAGGGCAGCCGCCTATTTATGATCGTGCAGCTCTTTTATTAACAGATGCCGAAAAATCTACTTTTGAAGCTGAAGGTCGAGCTCCTCACTGGCGTTTCAAGCTAGATCATGAGCCAATTGTGTGGCAAGACATGGTTCGAGGTGAAGTTAAATTTGAAGGTGCTCAACTTAGTGATCCAGTTTTAATTAGAGCAGATGGTATATTTTTGTACAGTCTATGTTCAGTAGTAGATGATATCGATTGTGCAATCACACATATTATCCGTGGTGAAGACCATGTTACAAATGCAGCTACACAAATCCAACTTTTCAAAGCAGTCAATGGAGAGAAGGATTTCCCTATAACATTTGGTCATACAACATTAATGATGGATGAAGACGGGCTTCCACTTTCAAAGCGCTTGGGCAGCTTAAGCTTAGGGCAAATGCGAGAATCTGGAATTGAGCCTATGGCTATTGCTTGTTTGTTGGCAAGACTTGGGACATCTCTTTCTGTTGAGCCTCTTTCAACTTTAGAAGAACTAGCAAGCTCATTTGATTTATCAATTTTCAGTCGTACGCCACCTAGGTTCAGCGAAAAAGATTTGTGGGCATTAAACCATAAACTTTATCACTTAATGCCTTTTGAGCAAGTTCAACAGCGTTTATCAGCAGCAGGTTATGCTGATTTCAGTGAAGCTCACTGGCGTGCAGTGCATGATAATATTGAAAAAATTGATGATTTGAAGCCATGGCAGGATATTTTCTTTGGGCAACTTAAAGGCACCTGTGCCGATACAGAATTTTTAAAAATAGCACTAAGCTTATTGCCAAGCGGTCCATGGGATGAAACCACATGGGCCACATGGACGACTGCTGTTAAAGAAACAACGGCACGTAAAGGCAAAGAATTGTTTATGCCGTTGCGCCAAGCATTAACAGCAATGGACCATGGACCTGAAATGAAAGCTCTACTACCATTAATAGGTATGGAAAAAACAAAAAGCAGGTTATGCGTGACGTAACAATTATTTTGGCAGCATCCGGTTGGGGTGCAGCTAATTTTGCAACAGCTGATGGTGCGCTCACTGTATCGCAACATCAGCTTCTAAAACCTATTTTAAATCATCCTGATATTCACGCTGAAATATACTTTGCCAATTGGCATTTGAATTCGCATCAAAAAAGCAGTGATTATTCTATAGATCAAAGACGCACTCACGTATTGCACGTTGATAGTTGGTTAAGTCGCCTTGTAGAAATTGCTGCTTCTAAAAATCATTTTGTACTAGTCATTGGTGGAGACCATTCTATCGCGATGGGTACCTGGAGCGGCCTAAAAAATGCTGATAAGGATTTTGGGTTGATTTGGATAGATGCCCATATGGATGCACATACTTATGAAACATCTATCTCTAAAAACCCTCATGGAATGCCAGTAGCGGCTTTATTGGGGGCTGGTGATAGTGAGTTCGTGAAGCTTGCAAAAAATCCTCCTGTACTAAAGCCAGCATCACTAATGCAAACTGGCATTCGTAGCTATGAAGAAGAAGAACAAGAATTTCTAGAGCAGTTGGGAGTTGATATTTCCTATCATTACAAGCGTCATTCATATAATGGTTTAGATAGTATTACTAAGAGTAAGCAGCGCCTTCTGCAAATCCACTCTGATTATGGTGTGAGCTTTGATATTGACGGCATTGATCCTGCTTACTGCCCAGGCACAGGAACTCCTGCAGATGGAGGGCTAGAGCTGAATGATGTAATACAATCTCTAAAGGGCATTTTGTTTGATACTTCATGTATTGGCTTAGAAATTGTGGAATATAATCCTGTACCAGATCATGAGCAAGTTACGTTTGAGTCTGTTAAAAAAATTATTGCTTCTCTAGTGGCGTAAGACATCTTCGTTTTTATGTTGCTAAAAGTCATCGCAAAAGCTATAAAAAACGTTTACAATTAAACGAAGTTATTCAATTAAGGAGAATATACATGTTAGCGGTTACCGATGCGACTTTTGAGCAAGAAGTTTTAAAGTCAACAGTTCCAGTAGTTG
>CAYUNR010000079.1:0-2724 GCA_964446295.1 uncultured Candidatus Finniella sp.
TGCCCCATGGTGTTACCGGATGACGACCACCAGAAGTGCGTCCTTCACCACCACCGTGAGGGTGATCAATTGGGTTCATTGCCACACCACGAACGATAGGTCTACGACCCAACCAACGCATACGACCAGCCTTACCGTATGAACGGTTTGAATGATCCTGGTTTGACATTGCTCCAATTGATGCAAAGCATTCACCATTAACAAGGCGAACTTCACTAGAGCATAATTTCATAATCACATTATGACCGTCACGGCCCATAATTTGAGCATAGTTTCCAGCAGATCTTGCTAGCTGACCACCTTTTCCAACTTTTAGCTCAATGTTGTGAACAACAGAACCAATTGGAATATTTTTTAGTCGCATTGCATTACCTGGCTTAACGTCTACCTTATCACCAGAAACAACTTGATCACCAGCTTTTAATCGCTGTGGAGCCAAAATATATCTTTGCTCACCATCGCTATATTTAATCAAAGCGATAAAACCAGTACGGTTTGGATCATACTCAACGCGCTCAACAGTGGCAACATCATCATGCTTATCACGACAAAAATCAATAATACGGTAGCTTTGTTTATGCCCACCACCACGATTCCATGAAGTGATGCGTCCATAATTGTTATGACCACTCTTCGAAGACTTACCTACTGTAAGCGCTTTTAATGGAGAGCCTTTCCATAACTCAGAACGATCTATGTTAACTAGCTGACGTTGCGACTGTGTCGTAGGCTTATATTTTTTTAATGCCATTTTACGCCCCCAAACCAACTGCTATTGAATCACCAGACTTGAGGCGAACAATTGCTTTTTTTGTATCTTGTCGCTGACCCTTACGGCCTTTAAAAACTTTATTCTTACCAAATTTATTCATTGTGTTAACTGATTCAACACTGACATTAAACATTGTTTCTACTGCTGTCTTAATATCAGCCTTTGTAGCCGCAGGAAGCACTTCAAATGTATATTGGTTTGATTGCAAACCCATTTGAGATTTCTCTGTCACCAAAGGACGCTTAATCACATCGTACAAGTGCAATGCTATTTGCTTTTCCTTACTCATTTCAAACGCTCCTCTAAAGCTTTAGCTGCATCTGATGTTATAATAACTTTTTCTTTTCTCACAATATCATAAACATTCGCACCGATTTGAGGCAAAACATCTAAACCAATTATATTGCTTATAGAACGAGCAAAGTTAACATCCACAGCATCGTTAGCAACAAACAGCATTGAACTTGAGTGAAATGCAGCTGCTATCTCCTTGTTAATTCTAGGCTCTGAAGTCATCAGATTATCGATAATAATTAAATTACCTGCCTGAACTTTTGCTGAAAGAGCCATACGTAAACCGAGTTTACGCACTTTTTTAGGCAGATCATATTCATGCGAACGAACAACTGGACCAAATATAATTCCACCCTTACGAAACTGCGCACCTCGTCTCGCTCCATGTCGAGCACTACCGGTACCTTTTTGCTTGTAAATTTTCCTAGTGGAACCACTTACTTCGCTTCTAACTTTCGTTTTATGGTTTCCCGAGCGACGCTTAGCTAATTGCCATGTAACCACTCGAGCCAAAATATCTTCGCGCGGAGTTAATCCATAGACCAAATCATCTAACTCGATATCACCAACTGCTTTGGCATTTTGATTGACAACTTTTAATTTCATGACACTAACCTATCTTGCAACTTTAATTGCATCGCGAATATATACGATACCATTTTTAGAACCCGGAACACTTCCACGGATAAATACAAGACCGCGATCAGCATCAACATCTTCAACAACCAGATTTAAGGTTGTAACACGATCCACACCCATGTGTCCAGCCATTTTCTTATTCTTAAACACTTTTCCTGGGTCTTGACGGTTACCTGTTGAACCATGCGCACGGTGGGTAACTGACACACCATGAGAAGCTGGCATACCACCAAACCCATGACGCTTCATTCCACCCGCAAAACCCTTACCAACTGTAATGCCAGCAACATCAACAAGCTGACCTTTTAAAAAATGACTAGCTTCTAACTTTACACCAGTTTCAAGCATATTTGCTGCATCCACTCTGAATTCACGCAGATAACGCATTGGCTCCGCTTGTTTCTTTTCGTAAAACACACGCATAGGCTTAGAAAGCTTATTTGCAGCGATTGGGTCTGTGCCCAACTGCACTGCATTGTATCCATCTTTTTCGGCAGTTTTTTGAGAAACTACCACACAAGGCTTTACCTGGACTACAGTTACTGCCACTTGGGCACCTTGTTCATTAAACAACTGGGTCATACCCAACTTACGTCCGATTAATCCACTACGCATAGGACCCGCCACCTTATAACTTAATTTCTACATCCACACCGGATGCAAGATCAAGCTTCATCAATGCATCAACTGTCTGAGGCATCCAATCAACTATATCTATAACACGCTTGTGTGTACGAATTTCAAACTGCTCACGCGACTTCTTATCAATGTGTGGCGAACGGTTCACTGTAAATTTTTGAATATGAGTTGGCATCGGTATAGGGCCGCGAACATTCGCTCCTGTACGTTTTGCCGTATTCACTATTTCCTTCACAGACTGATCCAATAAACGGTGATCATATGCCTGCAAACGAATTCTTATGCTTTGGTTTTCCATAAAACTCGACCTTATCCCATCCCGTTCTTATTTTTGAATTTTAGCAACGACACCAGCACCGACAGTACGTCCACCTTCGCGA
>CAYUNR010000080.1:0-2557 GCA_964446295.1 uncultured Candidatus Finniella sp.
AAATCTCTTCGTACAGATAACACGCTTCTTTAAAAATGCATCTCTCGGACTAATCACACCCTTGTTCCATCAACACTACATCCCTATATTACTTCTATATCGTTCGTGATCTGGTCCTAATTGTGTTTAATAACAAAATTATTTTTCTAGTTTCTTGCTTTCTATTTTTATTAACAGCTTGCAAAGAAGAGAAGTCTATCATGTCAGTTTGTTCAATTCATGAAGTGCAAGCTAAAGTTGATGAGATTTTAAAAACACAAAAGGCAGAAGATGTGCTAGTTGTTTTTGATGTCGATATGACACTGACTCAACCTGATCATCCTGCGACGTATTATCCAGCTATTAAAAAATTCAAGAGCATTCTAAAAAATATTTTTGACCCTATTACGACTACTCAGCGTGATATTGCTTTAACACTTACAACAAAATTACCTCAACGATTGATAGAAAAAGATTCTCCAAAAATTGTAAAAGCTATGCAAGGCAAAGGAGTACAAGTTATTGCATTTACAGCTTCTTTAACTGGGCATAGAAATGATCATAAAAACAAAACTATTTTTAAACGTCGCGATGCGCTGCATAACATGGGATTTAATTTTTCTTTTCAACAGATGGTGCGGGAGCATAATGGTTGTCACTGGTCGAGGATTGCTTTTGAAAAATATGCTGATGGCTATCCTATGTTTTATCATGGAATCCTTTGTGCAAATGGTGAAAATAATGGTATTGGAAAAGGTAAAGTTTTAGTGGCATTTCTTAGTGAATGTTCACCAAAAATTTGTGACCACAAATCTCATATTCTTTTTAGCAAAGATAGGCATGTTGAAGCTCATCATTGTAAGGCACCGAGTGTCTACGAGCCAAAAGTTATTGTAATGGTTGATGATAAAAAAGCAAATATTGAAGATACTAAAAGTGTTTTGGCTACAAGTCATCCTAATATTTTATTTGTCGGTATTGAATATCAAGGAGCGTTTGATTATGCACCAAAAGATATTTCAGTAGCCGATTTTATAAAGTTCTGGCAAGGCTTAGCTGACCAAGCGAAGAAAATTTGTTCTAAGTGATTCACTTTCTTCTTTTAGCTTGCTTGTGCTATTATTTACCAGTTTATCCTTATCTCTTTAATCATGGCTTCGTTGCAATACTTGGTATCGCGAACATTAAAACCTTTAAGCGTTCAAAAAGCGTACAAGGAAGCTATGCTGTTCCATGATTGGGAAACTGTGGTTGGCGCTGAATTTTCTAGGGGGTTTTCCCCCGTTGAAATTTACAGTCAATCATCTGGTAGGGTATTAAAGTTAGTGACTTCATCTTCTGGAATGGCTACTGCACGCTACGTTGAACCTGCTTTATTGCAACGCGTTAACCAGTTTTTTGGTGCTCCTTATATAGCGACGATTAAAACTACTCAGGGACAAGTCAAAAAGATTTTAAAGAAAAAAGTACAATTAGATAGCACTAATGAAGCAAGCACTCTTGATGAGGCATTGCAAGCCTTGGGCAATCATTTAAATGTTAGTTGACCAGCCAAAAGCTATTTATGTTCATTTGACAGAGCTACGCAATCGCTTGGTCAAAGTTGCGTTGTGTTTTGTTGTATTTTTTATTGCATGTTATGGATTTTCAGTAAAACTACAAAATATTTTCATACAACCCTTATCTCCCATTTTAGAACAAGGAAGATCTTTAGTGTACACAAGCCTTCCTGAGGCATTTTTTAGTGAGATTAATGTAACCTTATTTGCCAGCCTGTTGTTGACGTTTCCATTTTTTTTAATACAAACTTGGTTGTTCTTAAGACCTGGACTTTTTAAAGCTGAACGTCAGGTTCTGCGAGGCGTTATGGTGTGTATTCCGGCTTTGTTTTACATAGGAGTGGCATTTGCTCAACTTGTTGTGTTGCCACGCGCCTTTAGTTTTTTTATCAGTTTTGAACATAAAGACTTGCCATTATATTTTTTGCCGAAGCTTTGTGATTACATAAGCTTTTGCCAACGATTAATGTTTGTTTTTGGTCTGGGGTTTGAGCTACCTGTTGTCCTTTTTACATTGGTTAGTTTTGGTTTATTGAGCTTACAGAAATTAAAATCTAGTTGGAGAATGGTGATTTTTATACTGTGTGCTATAAGCGCTGTTATTACTCCACCTGATGCTTTGAGCATGATGGCTTTGGCAATACCAATGATTGTTCTTTATGGGGTTACAATCCTTGTGATACAATGCACTCAGCCTACAACCAAAAACCATAAAGAATCTTATTATGCATGATATTCGTTTTATTCGAGAAAACCCTGAACAATTTGATGAGTTGTTAAAGCGCAGAGGATTAGCGGCAATGGCTGATCGAATTATGCAGTTAGATAAGCAACATCGTCAGGTTTTGACTGATCTGCAAGCCTATCAAAGTCAGCGTAATGCAATGGCAAAAGCCTTTGGAGATGCTAAACGTAAAGGCGAGCCTACCGATTCAATTGCGCACGAGAGTGAAAAAATAAAGCAACATATTGGCATTCTAGAAGAAACATCGCGCTTAGAAGAACATAAGCTTCACGAT
>CAYUNR010000081.1:0-2012 GCA_964446295.1 uncultured Candidatus Finniella sp.
ATTGTGGTTATGGTGCTTCCTGTTATTTACCGAATACAATTATTATATGTATCTGCAATATAAATGCTGCCTGAGCTATGAACAAAAATGCCAAAAGGACTGTGAAGAGTTGATGCTGTTGCCGCCCCACCATCACCTGAGTATCCTGCAGTTCCCGTTCCTGCAATTGTTGAAATAATGCCAGACCCTGTTCCAAAAGCGATTTTTCTAATTCTGTTATTCACGGCATCAGCAATAAAAACATCACCCGCACTGTTAACACAGACGCCACTTGATGAATTTAATTTAGCCAACGTTGCCAAACCATTATCACCTGAAAACCCTGCAGAACCTATTCCTGCGATTGTTGAAATATTGTAGCTTGCGTTAAGGGCAGGAAGCGCAAACATAAAGACTGCTAGATATTTTAAATTATAGTGTTTTTTCATTTTTATCTTCTTATCAAGAAAATTATTGATGATTTATTTTCTCAAGAAGTTATTAAATTTTTATTAAATTTTTATTTGTAGGCGGCGCCAAAGAAATGAGATTTGTTTAAAAATTCCTTTTGACAAACTAATCGTAAAGACTTAGTATTCTTACCATGCAGATAGGTGAAAAATTATGAAAATAGCAAACTCTTTAAAAACTCTTAGAAGTCGTGACAAAGACTGCAAACTAGTGCGTCGCAAAGGTCGCATGTATGTTATCAATAAGAAAAAACCACGTTATAAAGCACGCCAAGGTTAAGTTCTAAGATCATGGTTCAGGAAACCGACGTTGTAATTATAGGCGCCGGTCCTGTCGGCTTGTTCGCTATCTTTGAATGCGGCATGGCCAAATTAAAAACTCATATTATTGATGCTTTTGAAAAAATTGGTGGCCAGTGTTCTGCGTTGTACCCTGAAAAACCAATTTATGATATTGCTGCTCATCCATCGATCGCTGCGGCTGACCTTATTGACCAGCTTGAAAAACAAGCGGCACCGTTTAACCCCATCTATCATTTAAATCAACAAGTGACACATATCGCACCGCTAAATGAGTGTGGTACCGATTGGTTAGTTCGCACGTCTTCTGGTACAGAAATAAAAACCAAAAGCATTATTATAGCGGCAGGCGTTGGTGCTTTTGGCCCAAACCGTCCTCCTCTTGACCATTTAGAATCTTATGAAAAAAATAGCGTTCACTACGCTGTGCGTAGTAAAGACACCTATAAAGACAAACACATTGTGATAGCTGGCGGCGGTGATTCCGCCGTTGACTGGGCATTGATCTTAAAAGACATTGCCGCTTCTGTTAAGGTTGTGCACCGCCGTGCAAAATTCCGCGCTGCCCCTGATAGCGAAGAAAAGCTAAACATTGCAGCACGTAATGGGGAAATTGAACTTGTTACCCCATACCAGCTAAGCGGGCTTCAGGGTGAAAATGGTAAGTTAAGCGCCGTAGAAGTTGAAAACCTTGATGGTTCAAAAAAACTATTACAAGCTGACTACCTGCTTCCATTTTTTGGACTTTCCATGAATTTAGGTCCTATTGCGGAATGGGGACTAAATTTAGAAAAAAATCACATTACGGTTGATCAAGCCACAAGCGCTACAAGCCGAAAAGGTATTTACGCTATTGGGGATATTGCAACCTACCCTCATAAACTAAAATTAATTTTAACCGGGTTCGCTGAGGCTGCTCAAGCAGCGCACGCTATACGCCTGCACCTGTTCCCAGATGAAATTATTCATTTTGAATATTCCACGACAAAAGGTGTTGGTTTTTAATTTTTGCTGTTTGTTCTTGACTACCCCCCGCAAAGGTATGCTATAAATAGGCAAAATTGTTTAAGGAAAAAATAAATGGCGCGTCGTTGTGCATTAACTGGAAAAGGTGTGTTGTTTGGTCAGAATGTGAGCCACGCAAACAATAAATCAAATCGTCGTTTTTTGCCTAATTTGCAAAACGTATCTTTTTTAAGTGAAGTTCTTGGCAGAACCATTAGCCTTAGACTTTCAACTCGCGCGATTCGCACTGTTGAATTT
>CAYUNR010000082.1:0-1976 GCA_964446295.1 uncultured Candidatus Finniella sp.
TCGTGCTTTTGCTGTTGCTGGGCTTCTTGAAAAAACAAAATCTGCGCTTATTGTCTAAGCCGCGACAATGACATTTCCCAGTTTACAGCTCAGCTTGAGCGATTATTGAAACGCACAATACTAACTTTTCCTGCTTGGGACTGCTTACCCTATGACCGCGTTTCCCCATCTCTAGATTGCATTAGTCAGCGTGTTCAAGCACTAACTACTTTAGCTGAAGAACCGGAACAAATTTTAGTAACATCAGTTACTGCATTAACTCAATATATACCTCCCCGTTTAAGCTTTTTAGGCGAATCATTAACTTTAAAAAAAGGCCAGGCGTATTCATTTTCAAAGCTTAATGCATATTTAGTTGAAAAAGGGTTCAATCGTGTTGGCGTTGTTTATGAACCTGGTGATTATGCAGTACGTGGCGATATTATCGATTTTTTCCCAATAGGTCATGAAAATCCGTACAGGATAGATTTTTTTGGAGATGATGTTGAGCGTATCCGTCAGTTTGATGCAGCAAATCAATCAACATTGAATGAACTAAATGAAATTCTTATTAAGCCAGCACGCGAAATTACATTAACAACACAAGCCATTCAATTTTTCAAAGAAAAATACAGATTACAGTTTCCTGAAAACTACAATCAAAATTCCTTATATCAACACATTAGCCAAGGCCATTTGTACGCGGGTTATGAACATTGGCTTCCTTTGTATTTTGAAAATACAGAAACATTAATTGATTACATAACTCCTGAAAAAACCATTTTAGAATTTGATGCATCTCAAACTTTTTCAGAGCATCACACCTTAATTCACGAATATTATCAGGCACGTGTATCACCTGTTTTTGGAGATCACACATACCAACCATTACCACCTGAAATAGTCTATTGGAATGAAAACACCTGGAATGATTTTACAAAAAAAAATCATGTGATAATTTCTCCATTCCATACAGAAGGCGCAACACAATTACCAGTTCAACCTGCCCCTAGTTTTGAACAATCAAGGCAGCAGGGGCAATTGTTTGAGCATGTGTTTACTTTAAAAAATACACACCCTGATAAGCAATTGATCGTTGTTGCGCAAACAGATGGTGCACGGTCTCGTCTTGAGGCAATGCTAAAAGAACACGGAAGCGTACAGATTCTGCCTTTGATAGAATGGCCACCAGTAAATGCTTCAAAAAAACCTATTTATTCTTTAACTTTTCCGTTAGATGAAGGGTTTGTAACCCATGACCAAATAGTTCTTACCGAACAAGATATTTTGGGTGAACGCATTTCACGTAAAATTCAAAAAGCGCGCAAAAATGCAAACATATTCAAAGATCTTAGTGAATTAAATTTAGGCGATTATGTCGTTCACCGTGAACATGGTGTCGCAAAGTATCAAGGGTTGCAAACTGTCGATGTTGCAGACCACCCTCATGATTGTTTGCTGTTAGAATATGCTGATAAAAACAAGCTATTCTTACCGGTTGAAAACCTTGAGCTTTTAAGCCGCTATGGCTCTGACGACATGGTGGTTGAACTAGACCGTTTAGGCACTGCGAATTGGCAAAACCGTAAAGCGCGAGTCAAGAAACGTTTATTGATCATTGCTGACTACTTAATTAAATTAGCGGCTGAACGATCACTGCAAGAAGGGGAAACCTTCTTAACCCCCAAAGTTTACGATGAATTTTGTGCGCGGTTTCCCTACCCTGAAACTGATGATCAACTTCGTGCCATTGAAGAAGTACTTGGTGATTTAGCATCGGGCAAACCTATGGATAGGCTGGTATGTGGCGATGTTGGTTTTGGCAAAACTGAAATTGCTCTGCGTGCTGCTTTTGCTGTTGCAGCATCTGGAAAGCAAGTCGTGATTGTGGCACCTACCACATTATTGTGTCGCCAGCATTTTCAGAATTTTTCCAGTCGTTTTAATGACTTTGGCATTCGTGTTGTGCAACTTTCACGTCTAGTTAAAGCGGCTGA
>CAYUNR010000083.1:0-607 GCA_964446295.1 uncultured Candidatus Finniella sp.
ATTCCCACATCTGCCCCAATAATTATTTGTAGCAAGGGTTTAGAGCTGAATACGAAAAAGCCTTTATCAAGCCTTTTTAAAGAGATATTACCCAATCCCGTAGGCGTACTTTCTGGACCTAATTTTGCAGATGAAGTTGCAAATGGACTGCCAACTGCTTCTACGCTTGCGTTTGAAAATTTGGAATTAGCAAAAAAATTAAGTATTCAATTGCGTCATCAGGCATTTAGAATTTATGCACATAATGATGTTGTGGGGGTTGAACTAGCAGGAGCCTTAAAAAATGTTGTAGCCATTGCTGCTGGAATTGTTATGGATAAAGAACTAGGGCAAAATTGCTTGGCAATGCTTATTACTAGAGCAAGCGCTGAAATTAGTCGACTAATTTATGCCCTTGGTGGATCAAAAGATACAACGCAAACACTAGCCGGTATGGGTGACTTGATTTTAACCTGCTCTAGCGCAAAGTCGCGTAACACCAGTTTAGGAATAGCCTTGGCTAAAGGGCAATCATTGGAAGACATTCTGGGGAATCGTAAAAACGTCACTGAAGGTATTGCAACCGCTAAGGTGGCCTTTGAGTTGGCGACACATTATAAAATTCATG
>CAYUNR010000083.1:617-1958 GCA_964446295.1 uncultured Candidatus Finniella sp.
CGCCAGTAATTAGTGCTGTTTATGATATACTATATACAGAAAAATCCGTTGATGATGTTATGCGCACATTGTTGAGCAACCAACAAGAACAGGAACTTGAGTAATGGCATACTGGTTAGTGAAATCTGAGCCCAGCTCTTGGTCTTGGGATAATCAAGTAAAGAAAAAAATAACCCATTGGGATGGTGTGCGAAATTATCAAGCACGTAATTTTCTAAAGCAAATGAAAATAGGTGACCTTTGTTTTTTCTACCATTCAATTACCGGAAAACAAATTATGGGTATTGTGAAGGTTTGCGCATCATATAAAGATGACCCAACAGATGGCACAGGCAGATTCGGCATGGTTGATATGGAATATGTAAAGCCTTTAGAAAAACCAGTTACTTTGGAAAAAATTAAAAAAACAGCCCAATTACAAGAATTGGGCTTAATCAAGCAGTCAAGGCTTTCAGTTATGCCAGTAACGCCTGAGCAGTGGGATTGTATTATAAGTCTTAGCCAACGACATTAGCTTCCGCATACAATTCTTGCATCGCTTGTTCAAAAGACATTACGTTTTGCTGTTCTCCACCTAGTTTACGAATCGCTACGGTTTTTTCGTCTGCTTCACGTTTACCAACTACATAAATGTATGGAATTTTCTGCAAAGAATGTTCTCGAACTTTGTAAGGAATTTTTTCATTACGTATATCAAGCTCTGCCCGTATACCTTTTGCTTTTAGTTGCTCACAAACATTTATGGCGTATTCATTCGCTTCCGTTGTAACGCTTGCAACAACTACTTGAACAGGCGCTAGCCACACAGGGAATTTTCCAGCGTAATGTTCAATAAGCACGCCGATGAAGCGCTCCATTGACCCTAGAACTGCTCTGTGAAGCATAACGGGACGATGCTTTAGACCATCTTCCCCTACATATGTAGCGTCTAAGCGCTCTGGTATACTGTAATCAACCTGTAAAGTTCCACACTGCCATTCACGACCTATGCAGTCTTTTAAAACGAATTCTAGTTTTGGACCATAAAAAGCACCTTCACCTGGGTTTAAGCTATATTCAATACCTGCTGCTTGAGTTGCTGCTTTTAAGGCTTCTTCTGCTTTGTCCCAAAGTTCATCAGTACCTGCACGCTTTTCAGGGCGATCAGAGAACCTGACTTTAAAGCTATCAAACCCTAAATCTTTATAAATACCTTTTAATAAATCGCAAAAATCTTTAGTTTCTGAAATAATTTGCTCAGGTGTACAAAAAATATGCGCATCATCTTGCACGAAACTGCGCACACGCATAATACCGTGTAAAGAACCGCTTGGCTCATTACGGTGACAAGAACCAAATTCG
>CAYUNR010000084.1:0-1717 GCA_964446295.1 uncultured Candidatus Finniella sp.
TTTCTGTTGGCTTATAATCCGGGGGTGACTTTTGGGTTGCTTCGCGCGTATTCCAATGTGCACTATATTTTGCTTGTGACGGGGGTTTGTGCTTTGGCATGCGTTGTTTGTAGATGGTGGTGGAAGGCAGAAAATGCTTTGCAGCGTTATGCAACCGCTATAATTCTGTTTGGGGCCTTAGGGAATTTGGTTGATCGCTTGCGTTTTCGTGCAGTAGTTGATTTTCTTGATTTTCATATTCATGGCTCTCACTGGTATACGTTTAACTTGGCTGATTCAGCTATTGTTTTAGGGGTTGGATTACTGATGCTGGATAGTTTTTATAAGCCTAAAAATACCTTTATGTAGGATTTTTTGCAGGAAAAAAATTCATTTTATTAAGTTGCTCAATAACTTTGTCCAACTCGTTTAAAACAAGTTGATTATTAAGGTTTGCTTTTATTTCGAATGGTTGCGCATGTTTTTGGGCAAATAATTGTTGATAAAACCGTTTGAATTTTAGCTTTGTTATGCCTGTTGGGTAAATTAGTACAGGCTTGCCCATAACGCACGCTTCACTGGCCATGCTAATAGAATCTTCGCACACAATAATTGCATCAACACCTTTTAATAAATTGGGGTAAGGATTTTTGGTTTTTTGATTCCATATCCAGTAAGACACTCCATCAAGATTACGCTCAAAAATTTCCAACCACTTTAAGGGTGTGCGGCGTGATGGAGTAATAATAAGACTGGCTCCAATTAAAGCTGAATTCGAATTTATGAAAGTTCTTAAATCATTCGCCATTTTTATGGCTAGCTCATCTTTATAAGTGCCATGAACACTATTACCGCCCAATAATATGCCAACTCTAGGATTTGTATATTTTTCTAAAGTACGAGGGAAAACAAGCTTTTCTGGCTGAATAGCATGTATGGCTCCTTGAGTGAAAATAACATTTTTACCGAGTAGTTGGTCATGTGTTGGTGCTACAACCGCATCAAAGTGCTGGGGAGATATGCCAGGATTCATTAATACAACAGTTTTTGTACTGCGCTTTAAAGCAAGCGCAACAAGTGCAGCTTGACGGCCTGCTGCGATAATAATATCAGGTAGGGGGTCAGTTATACTTTTGACTGCCATGTTTTTCAAAAAAACAGGTAGCTTTGCAAATATTTTAGATGGCATCCAGCGACACCAAGAGGGCAGATGAATTGGTTTTTTCTCATATTTTCCAATCCATTTTGATGCTAATGCTTCAGCTTGCTTCCAAGTTCCTACTTTTAAAGCATCTACGCATACCCAGCAAATATATTTTTTCTTCATTTTGGATTTATTTTTTTTATTAAAAAAGTCCCTACAATTCAACTATAAAGCCAAATATAGCCTTCGTCCAGTATAAGAAAAAAATGATCCATTGAAAAGTAAATGCAAAATTTAACGAAATTTTAATAAAGCTTCGATTTAATGAGTATAAGGATCATTGGGTGGATTGCACCCATAGCAATATGTAAAAGAGGAAGAAATTATGGTCGAAAGTATTCAGCATAAGCTCGACCGGGTGCGCCCACCGCGCGTCCAAATTACCTATGATGTAGAAATAGGTGATGCTATCGAAATGAAAGAGCTACCCTTTGTGGTTGGTATTCTTGCAGATTTATCTGGTCATCTGTCTGACCCTCTCCCCCCATTAAAAGAGAGAAAATTTGTAGAAATTGATCGTGACAATTTTCCAGA
>CAYUNR010000085.1:0-1675 GCA_964446295.1 uncultured Candidatus Finniella sp.
ATGCAGGCCTTGCACCGGAAGAGATTGATTATATCAACGCTCACGGTACCTCCACACCAGTTGGTGATCCCATTGAAGTTACAGCCATAAAGCGCCTATTTGGCGATCACAGCTACAAATTAGCAGTATCATCAACCAAGTCTGCAACTGGTCACCTGTTAGGTGCTGCTGGTGCTGTGGAATCAATTTTCTCCATTTTTGCGATGCAAAATGGAATATTGCCCCCCACATTAAACCTTGATGAGCCATCTGAAGGATGCGACCTTAATTTCGTGCCACACACAGCACAAGAAAAGAAGCTCAATTATGTTATGTCAAACTCGTTCGGGTTTGGCGGAACAAACGCATCCTTAATATTCGGAAAAGCCCCTTAAACCTACGCAGCTGCTGCAGGATCAGCCATACGTAAAGCACTTGCTCCTTCAGAATTTGGGTTTAACAGTTTTAAATCAAGTGCGGCTTTACTGACTGATTCATCTTCATTTGGCCCTTGCCCTGAAACAACTGGATATTTTTTTAAATCTTCCACTGTTTCTTTCTTATGAAGTTCATCACGCACTGGATTAGGTGCATTTGCGCTATCTAAAATAGTAGTGCCACTTTTATTTTTAAGTGAACTTTCGTCATCTTGGCCAGCTAAAAGCTCAGCCTGAGAAGGCAACGCTACCGCTGATGTTTCAACTTTTGCATGCTCGAGTATTTTACCATTTTTAACCTCGGGCTTTTCAGGTTGAGCATGGACTTGACGATTAGCCATCAACACACTTAGCAATACACCATCAAGATCACCGGCACACAATGCTGTTACAGACAAAAAAACCATACAGCTACAAATTAATCTTCTCATACAGACCTCAAAATCTATTTTGTTATCTATATATTACGCTAAGAATATTAATATTTATTTAATTTATAGTTTGACGTAATGTGTTGATTCATTAAGATGATTTAAAGTTTGGCTTTGCTTTTACCCAACCAGCAGGAAGATCTCGATTAATATCAACATTCAAAGGATTTTTAATAATTTCTTCTATAGGATCGCTCAAACTAACAGAAATTTGACTTGGTTTCACTACTGGTGATGGCTTAACTTGCTTAGGTTTCGCTTTTGAATTTTTTCGATTTCTTCTGTTGTTAGCTTTCGGTAATGACTGCACAGGTTGTGATAATTCTTGAATATGCTCGTTTACTTCTGCGACCTCAGTCTCCTCTACTAGTTGATCAATTTGATCTGCTTCAGCAACATCATCTTGTGTTGCAACAACTTCTTGCATTCTGGGCGTAGCATGAAGTTTCTTGAATGCCTTTTCCATTAATTCTGCCGTTTTTTTATCTCGTGAAACAGACGTCTGCCCGCCAAGCACTACAGCAAAAACACGAATTGGCTTTCCATCAGCGGCAATTCGCTGAGCGGACACACTAATGTTAAATCTAGATGCAAAAGTAAACCCAGTTTTAATGCCATCGCACCCAGTAAATGAATTCAACATGCGGTTATGGTTACGTATAGGCTTACCATTAAAACTAAAGGTTTTTGTTTTAAAATACGCGTATTCTTTGGGGAAATTTTTGTGAAGGGCCCTGGCCAAAGTCATCATATCTTTAGCTGTTGTAACTTGTCTTCTATCAGGTAGACCTGTGGGATTATAAAATTTTGTGCGCGTCATTCCTAATT
>CAYUNR010000086.1:0-1559 GCA_964446295.1 uncultured Candidatus Finniella sp.
AGGAATCATTCCTTGGTTACCTAGTTCACGCAATGCAATTCGTGATATTTGAAATTTACGATAAAAGCCTCTAGAACGACCTGATATTTCGCAGCGATTTCTAACTCGAATTGCAGCTGAATTTCTTGGGCGTTCAGCAAGCTTCATTGTTGCACGAATACGATCTTCTAAAGGAAGATCTTTATTGTAAATAATTGCTTTTAACGCTGCACGGCCAACTCTTTGGTTTTTAACCATGGCTATGCGGTTTTTATTTTTTTCGATAGAGCTACACTTTGCCATTTGTTCTTTATCCTTGAATTGGGAAGTTAAGTGCTTTCAGCAATGCCAATGCATCAGCATCGTTTCTTGCTGTTGAGCAAATTGTGATATCCATACCACGAATCTTATCAACCTTGTCATAGTTAATTTCAGGGAACACAAGCTGTTCTTTAAGACCTAAAGAATAGTTTCCATTTCCATCAAAACTTTTTTTTGATAATCCTCTGAAGTCACGTACACGGGGCAACGCTATATTCACTAAACGATCAATAAACTCATACATACGATCTTTACGTAACGTAACCTTCACACCAATGTTCATACCCTCGCGAAGCTTAAAGCTCGCAATTGAATTCTTAGCTTTTGTAATAACTGGCTTTTGCCCTGCAATTTGCATCAAGTCATCATAAGCGGCTTGTATTTTTTTGCTATCTTGCGTTGCTTCCGAAACGCAAATATTGATAACCACTTTTTCAAGCTTTGGAACTTGCATAACATTCTTGTAACCAAGTTCTGCTTTAATAGCTTGCTTGATTTGAGTTTCGTATAATTTTTTAGCTGCACTCATGATTAAACTTTCAAAATAGCATTGCCGGTTTTTTTGAAAAAGCGTTCGTTTTTGCCTTCTGCATTAACACGAACACCAACTTTTTCAATTTTATCCGACTGTGGATTAACAATTGCCACATTAGACACATGAACGGGAAGAATCTTCTCAACTTGACCACCTTGTGGATTAGTAGCCGATGGTTTTACGTTACGAATAACTTTATTAACACCATCAATCATAAGCTTCTCGTCCTGCAAAAGCACTTTTTGCACAACGCCACGCCGACCTTTATTACGACCTGTTGTTACTTCAACTAAGTCACCTTTTTTTACTTTAAAACGTACCTGAGTCATTACAACACCTCTGGAGCAAGAGAAATAATCTTCATATAACCAGCAGAACGTAGTTCACGTGTTACTGGACCAAATATACGACTTCCGATTGGCTCACCTTGTTTATTAATTAAAACAGCTGCATTTTTATCAAATGAAATTGTAGAACCATCAACACGCTTAACAGCCTGCTTCGTTCTTACAATAACAGCTCTAAAAATTTCACCTTTTTTAGCTTTGCCTCTTGGCACTGCATCTTTTACGGTAACAACAATAACGTCACCTACCGAAGCATATCTTCTTTTAGAACCACCCAACACTTTAATGCAAAGAACTTCCTTTGCACCTGAGTTGTCTGCTACTTCTAATCTACTCTCTGACTGAATCATACGTCACCCTACTTCGCTACTTTTTCT
>CAYUNR010000087.1:0-1502 GCA_964446295.1 uncultured Candidatus Finniella sp.
TCTTCTAAAATGTTCCAGGAAGCTTCACGACGCGCCTTTTCAACGCTTAGCATTGCTTCGCCATGACGATCTTCTAAACGCTCAACATACACATCAATACGATCACCAACTTTTGCTTCATGCATTCCTGCACGGCCTGTGATTTCTTTTAGTGCAACGCGACCTTCGGATTTCATTCCAATGTCAATTGTTGCCATATCGTTATAGATAGTAATAATTGTGCCTTTAACAACCTTGCCCTCGAAAGTGCGGCTGTCTTGCATGAATTCGTTTAATAAATCTGAGAAATTTTCTTTGTTGGCTTGCATGTAAAGTGTTCCTGAAATTTGGCTCGGGATATATAAAAGAGCCGGTAAGAAGTTATAACTGAGGGGATTATGCCATAAATAGCAAGATCTGCAAAGGATTAATCATGAATATCTCCGCCTAACTATGTTGTACTTACAACCGCAAGGCCTTTCTAATTTTTTCAATTCCAATTTTACTTTGATAAAAGTGTTGTTTTTTGACTTCTCTAAGTGCCTCTGCTGCCTCCACATAATCTGCGCTTTTCTGCGCGTAAGCTTCAGCTAGAGAATGTTGAATTTGTTCAGCTGTTTTAGGACCGTCAATAAAGAGTTGACCAAATCCTATAAACATAGGATTACATCCCTTAAAGCCAACACAATATAGATTTTCACCACGTGCATAATCTGCAGTTAAACACAATGGGTGACCTTTAATATAAAGAAAGTCTCCCAATTGAATATCTGAAATATCATCGGCTGATAACAATTCGTCGTATAAATAGTTGGAAAATATAGTATTTAGCTTTTCGAAATAGGTAGCAATTGCAAAATTAGGAAGCTCACGGCATAGAAAAGATTTTATTGAATTAATGCGAAGATCTGAATAAAAAGCACTAAGCACAGAAAATTTAGCCATTGTAGCAGCACTTGTGCATTCTACAACTAATTCGCCTTTGTATTCACAAATATGGCTAACACACTTCGATAATGAGACATCTTCTTTCGGTGACACATGCCGAATTTGAATCCCTTCAATCCTTGACGAAGCCTGTGTTACTTCCCATGAAGAAGGTATAGAAAATTCTTCCTGTAAAGCTTTCCCAGCGTTTTGCTTAAGCTCAGGAAATCTACCTTTCTTATTCACAACATCATAAATTTCAAAAATCACGTTTGCTGCTTTACGACGTATTTGATTTTCCATCGGGTCCATAGTACGGCAAGGACCTATGCTAGCTAATCCAGAACTTTTAAAAAATAAAAAGTCTTCACTATCTCCGCCGCCTATTACCACAGTGAAAGAGAATATGATCCCTAATAAAAGCAATTTTTTGAACATAAAAACCATATACAGCTAACAATGAATGAAGCAACAATATGCCACACAAGCACGATATAAACAAAGAAAATATGTGGATTTAAGTTGGAGCGGAGGTTTTCGAGATTAGTCCGAGAGATGCATTTTTAAAGAAGCGTGTTATCTGTACGAAGAGATTT